>CAYQTM010000289.1:0-3160 GCA_964420355.1 uncultured Opitutales bacterium | reverse complement strand
CCCGCTACAACATCCTGGTTCAATCCGGCACCGCCATGCTCGCGCAGGCCAACGCCTCCAGTCAGGCCGCGCTCCGACTCCTTGGCTAAACGCCACACCGTCCAAGCCATCGGTAAAAAGTGAGCCGCAACCAAAGTCGCGCGCCCACTCAACCGAACCACTCGACCCCCAAGTCCAACCACAAAAAACAACCCAGACGGCAAAAAAAACTGCCGCCCACCAGCCTCGGAGCGTCCCCGCGACCTCCGAGGTTTTTGCGTTCAAGGTCAGCGCAGCACGATGAGATCGGCGCGGCGATCTTGCGCCCGCTGCGAGGCATTCGCGCCTTCCTGCGCCTCGAGGTCGCCCCGCGAAACCACCTGTATGCGGTCGGCACGGATGCCGATCTGCTCCAGATACTGCTTCACATTGCTCGCCCGGCGGTCGCCCAGCGCCAAATTGTATTCCGAGGTGCCTTTGTAGTCGCAGTGCCCCTCGATCAGCAGTCGCGCCTCCGGATTGTCCCGCAAATAATCCGCTGTCTCCACCAGCTTGGGGCGCTCTTGCGGCTGAACAAAGGCCTGATCGAAATCAAAATAAATCGACGGTAGCAGCCCTTCCACGCGATTGGCATCGCCCGAAAAGCTCGCATCGCGCGCCTCCAGACCTTGGCTCATCGCATCGGCACTCACGCGCCCCGGCGGCACATACAGGGGGTTGCCATCCACCGCCCCGTCACCCATCTGCGTGTCCTCCGGCGATGGCAACTCCTCTTGCGTGCCACAGGCTGCAAAGAAGGAAAGTGAAAGCAAGCCCAGCAGGCTGGCAGTGCAAATCCGCGCAATCATAGTCAAGAATAGGCATAAGAGCGCCAATCGCTCCCAAGCGCAAGCAAATTCGCATTTCCTCAAGAATTGGAACGCCGGCATGGTCGCGGCGCATGTTTCGTAAAAGCTTCGTCAAAGGGGTGGGGCAGGGGGCTTTGCAGTTGACCTGAGGGCATGCGAGTATTGAAATAGGGTTCTCAATCACCCAGTTGATTCACCCGCCCCGCGCCGCCCACCTTTTTGCTCATGTATCTCGAATACTACGGCCTTCGAGAGATGCCCTTTCACGTGACGCCCAACCCGCGCTTCCTTTACCTCAGCCCGACGCATGAGGAGGCGCTGCAACACCTGCGCTATGGCATCCGCGAGCGCAAGGGCTTCATCGTGCTGACCGGCGAGGTGGGCTGTGGCAAGACCACCCTCTGCCGCAAGCTGCTGGCCGAGCTGGACGAGGATGATGCCATCGACACGGCGCTGATTGTCAACCCGCGTCTGAGCGAGACCCAATTGCTGCGCGAGGTGCTCAAAGAGCTGGGCGAGGAGCCGCGCGCGCGCGCCAAGGCCGACCTGCTCTCGGAGCTGAACGACCTGCTCTTCGAGCGCATTCAGGCGGGGCGCGAGATCGTGCTGTTCATCGACGAGGCGCAGAATATGAACTTTGAGACGATGGAGCTGCTGCGGCTGGTGTCGAACTTCGAGACCGACGACCAGAAGCTGCTGCAAATCGTCCTGATGGGGCAGCCCGAGCTGCGCGCCAAGCTCAACCTGCCCGAGTTGCGGCAGTTGCAGCAGCGGGTGCTGGTGTATTACGACCTCAAGCCGCTCGGGCGCGATGAGGTGTTTACCTATGTGCAACACCGGCTGACGCTGGCCGGGAGCATGGGACGTCCGCGCTTCACCAAGCGGGCGCTGGGCAAGCTTTTCAAGGCGTCGAAGGGCATTCCGCGTCTGGTGAATAACCTGGCCGACAAGGCGCTGCTGGCGGCCTTCATCCGCAAATCCGACATTATCACCTGGTGGGACATGCGCCGCGCAGTCGCCGATATTCAACGCATTTCCTCATGAGCCTGATCAACGAAGCCCTGCGAAAAGTGCAGCACGAACGCAGCAACAGCGGTCGCCCGCCCTCGGTGGGAGGCGGCAGAGGCGGCGGGCACTTTTCTGGCGGAGGCGGCGGCAAGCACAAGGCGTTTCAGTGGATTTTTGGGATTTTGATCGCGGGGGCGGCCTTTGGCGCTGCGGCGGGTTTTGCTTTTTTTCTGATCGCCCAGATCGCCAATCCGCCGGAGAACGAGCCGGTGGTGGAGCGTCCGCGCGAGGTGTCGGCCTTCGTGCCGCCCGTGCAGCCGGTGCCGCTGGCGACCGAGGAGCTGGAGCGCGCGGTGGAGCGTCGCCCGAGCGCGCTGGATGCGATGGAGCGGAGCGCGCCGCCACTGGAACTCAAGGATCTGACCGAGGCTGCGCGCCAGCCCGTCCCAGCCACGCCGCCCGCCCTCAGCGAGGTGGCACCGCCCGCCCAGCCCGAACCCGCCGCGGAAGTCGCGCCCCCGCCGCCTGAACCCGCCGCCGAAACCGCCACTGCAGAGCCTGCTGAGGGGAAATCCCCAGAAAATCCAGACCGCGTGCAACAGATTCGCGTCTTCGTGTCGAATTTTGAGGTCTCTGGAATAATGGCCGCAGGGGAGCGGAGTAAGGTTTTATCAAATGGCAGGGTTTACGAAATCGGCGATTTCGTCGCGCCCGCACTGGGTCTCACCCTCGGAGAGATCCAGAGTAACCGCTTGGTTTTCAAAGATGAGCAAGGAAGAAAATACGAAAAACGGCTCTAGCGAAAGCGAAGAGCCGTCGCGGCCACGGCTGCGCCTGCGTCGTCCGGCAACGGACGAGGCCGGAGAAGCTGCGCCCGCTGCCGAGATTGCCGGCGAAGAGAAGGGGAAGACCCGCCCCTCTCTGCGCCTGCGCACCCCCGGCAAATCCGCCGACGAGGCATCGCCAGAAATCCCGCCCAAGCCCGAGACCCGCCCGCCCTTCAAGATCGGCAAGCCCAAGAAGACCGCGCCCGGCACGCCCGAGACCGCTTGGGAAGAACCCAAAACAGAGCCTTCCATCTCCGAAGAGGCTGCCTACGAGCTGAACAACCGCCCCTCATTTTCGCCTTTTGCCAGTCAGGTGGAGCGCGAGCGCGAGCGCATTCGCAACAGTCGCTCGCCCATCCCCGGCAGCAACAGTCGCCCGCCGATGGACAGCGGTGTGAAGCCCAGCGCGAGCAGTCGCCCACCGGTGCAGGGCAGCAGCCCGCCCATGAGCAAGTCGCCGGTGCCGCCCGGCCGGCCCGCCAAGCCCCTCCTCGACTC
>CAYQTM010000288.1:0-3162 GCA_964420355.1 uncultured Opitutales bacterium | reverse complement strand
TTCAGCAACCGCGCGGGCTGTCAGGAGACCCGCCGCCAGCTTCGCGAGGCCAGCGAGGCCGCCCGACGCGCCAGTCTGGTGAAGAGCGAGTTCCTCGCCATGATGAGCCACGAGCTGCGCACGCCGCTCAATTCCATCATCGGTTTTACCGATCTGCTGCTGGAGGAAGACAGCGCTGTAAACCGACGCGACTACCTGCAAATCATCGAGAAAAGCTCGCAGGATCTGCTTGGATTGATCAACCAGATGCTCGACCTCTCGCGGCTGGAGCAAGGGGACTTCCCGATCAAGACCAGCGAAATCCAAACCAGCGCGCTGATGACCCGCACCCTCACCCGCTTCGCCATGCCCGCCGAGGAAAAGGGGCTGAGCCTGCGCTTCGAGGTCGCGCCCGGCACGCCCGCCAGCTTCATGGGCGATCTCGGGCGAATCGAGCAGGTGCTGGGCTATCTGGTCGATAACGCAATCAAATTCACCTCTGAGGGCGAGATCGAGATTCAGGCATCCGCCAGCAACTCGCCCGCAAAGGGGGCAACCATCAGCTTTGCGGTCGAAGATACCGGTTGCGGTATATCCGAGGCGCAGCGCAACAGCCTCTTTCTCCCCTTCTCGCCCGGCGACAGCTCCTTCACCCGCGCCCACAGCGGCACCGGCCTGGGGCTGGTCTGCTGCAAGCGCATCACCGATCGGTTAGGCGGCAACATCAGCTTCTCCAGCACACCTGGCAGCGGCTCCTGCTTCGTGGTCAGCTTTCCGCTGACCGCCCGCGCGATGGAAGTCGCCGAAGCCAGCCGACAGCGCCCCAGCCACTCCGGCGCCGACCTGCCCCAACTCCCGCCCGACACCCGGGTGCTCGTCGCCGAAGACCGCATCGAAAACCAGCGCGCGCTCGGGCTGTTTCTCAAGAAATTTGGCATCGACCCCACTTATTGCAGCGACGGGCGCGAGGCGCTGGAAGCCCTCAACAGCGAGCGCTACGACCTGCTCCTGCTCGACATCCAGCTTCCCGAATACGACGGCTTTGAAGTCACCCGCGCCATCCGCGAGGCCGAGACCCTCGACGCCAACACTTGCATCTACATCCTCGCCATCACCGCCTACGCCAACAGCGACGACGAACGCCAGTTCCTCGCCGCCGGGATGGACAGCGCCCTGCAAAAACCCCTCCGCCTCGAACAATTCTACGCCGCCCTCGAGCGCTTCATCGCCAACCGCTGCCCCGCCTAGCGAAAATCGGCGACGGGCATAGCCTTATTGTGCGCCGCGCGGTGGCGCTCGCACGGTCTTGTGATAAGGTGTTAATAGAGCCAACCGTTTGGTTGTTCACTTTTTACACGCTGAGGTGAATTTCTCGCTTGCGCTGATGAACCGCCTTGGGAATGCTCTTGCCATCCCTAAAGCTCTCTTGTCCTGACTAACATCATGGTTCAGTTTGATTTCAGTTCTGCCCGCCTCTATGCCATCCTCGATACCAGTTACGTCCCGCCAGAGCGCTGGGTGAGCACCTATCAGGCGCTGGTGCAAGGCGGCGCGGATGTGATTCAACTGCGCGCCAAGACGGAGAGCCGCACCAGCCGCATGGTGCTGCTCGACGCCGTGCTGCCCGATTATGCGACCAGCGGCATCCCGCTGATCGTGAACGACGATCTGGAGCTGGCGATGCGCTACCCCGGCATGGGGATCGGGCTGCACCTCGGGCAGGACGACATGGACGTGACCACCGCCCGCGAGCGCCTCGGCCCAGATGCACCGATCGGCCTGTCGACCCACTCGGTTGCGCAGGCGAAACGCGCCATCGCGCTGGAAGACCAGTTGAATTACTTCGCGGTCGGCCCCCTTTACCGCAACCAGACCAAGCCCGACTACGAGCCGGTCGGTCTCGGGCTGATCGAGAAGGTGAAGGCGCTCAACCCTCCCCTGCCCTTCTTCTGCATCGGCGGCGTCAACCGCAGGCGGATCGGCGACGTGCTCGCTGCCGGCGCGCCGCGCGTCGTCGTCGTCTCCGACATTCTTAAGGCCGAGGATCCGGTCGCTGTCATCCGCGAGTTAAAAAGTGCTTGGCAACAGCCCAGCCTTGCATAGATTTGGCACCACACCGTCAATCATTAGTCGATGACTCAAGATACCTTTCTTGTGCTAGCTGATTATCTGGAAAAGCAAAGCGAGCCGATCGTTCAATCCTGGACGCGCTGTCTGGAAGAGGACACAAAGATCGGCGCCTCCGGGCATTTGACCCGCAGGGAGCTGCGCGATTCCATCCCCGAGGTGCTCGAAGAGCTGATCGGCCTGCTGCGCGACCTCGCTGAAAACGAGTCGGCAGACGTCGCGCAAAAACCGATGCGCACCCACGCCGTGCTGCGCTGGAAGCAGGGCTTCGACCTCACCCAACTGGTGCGCGGCTGGGGTCACCTCAACCGCATCCTGCTCGACGAGGTTGAGCGCTACTTCGCGGAGCACCCATCCGAGGGGCAGGTGCAGGCCATCGACACCATCGCCGCCTACATCACCGAGGCGATGTGCGTCAGTATCGAGCGCTACGACAAGATTCGCAAGAGCGACGCCCAGCGGCTCAACCGCGACGCCTCCGAGCTGCGGCGGCAAATCGGTGCCCTCAGCGAAAAGCGCCTCGTCATGCTGCGCCAGCTCAGCCACGACATCAAAAACGGCCTCTCGGCCATCGCTGGAGCCTCCTCGCTTATCAAGGAGACCGAGACCAGCCAGATGCTGGACGAAATGGCCGAAATTATCGACGAGAGCGTGGATTCCGTGCGCACCCTGATGGACTCGCTGGTCGAGCTGTCGCGCCTTGAAGCCGGGCAGACAAAGCTGAAGCTAGAGAGCTGCGACCTTGCCACCCTTCTCGCACCGCTGGCGAAAGATTTCCGTAAGCGCCTACAAGACAAGGGCTTGCAGTTTGAGGCATATCTGCCCAATCAGCTCGAAGCGCAAACCGATAAAGACAAGCTGCGCTACATCGTCAACAGCCTGATCCAGAACGCCTTGCAATGCGCTGACTGCGGCAAGGTCGAGCTGCACTGCATCGACGAAGCGGCACACTGGACGCTCAAAGTGGTCGACAACGGCCCGGCGCTCGACAACCAGGCCGCAGAAAAGCTGGAAAGCGACTCTGCCGTCGCGCCCATCATGGAAATCGATTACGAC
>CAYQTM010000287.1:248-3191 GCA_964420355.1 uncultured Opitutales bacterium | reverse complement strand
GGGTCTTGGCTTGCGCGGGCGGCGCCTGGGTTGCTGTTCCCAAAAACTTGAGCCCCCCTCTCCCTGGAAAATGTCGGAAGTAGGAATTTGTTGTTTAAGGTTTTGTTTTGCATGGCTTTTATTCTTCCGAAAGCGGGTCGGAAGCGTCGGATATAAAAGTAGGAAAGCGGCGTTGCGGCGGGGGTGGGCTTCCGACTTTGTCGGAACTTCCGACAACGGATTTTTCAAGGTCGGAAGGCGCCAGCCCGCGCCATTGCTGGGGAAACAGGGGATACTTCCGACTTCCGACTTTTCTGAGGGAGACCCCTTAACTATTTTGGCACCAGGCGCGTGCGTGCTCGCGTAAGTCATGCGATGACCTCCTCTGGCTGATCTTGCTCGGTCGAAAACAGAGCGCCGATCGGCATCCGCCAGACTCGGGAAGGGGAGAGGTTGCGGCGGCCATGCCGATAGCCGATGTTCCGCCCGTCGCCAGGGATCAGGTAGCCGCGCTCGACCAGGGCCTTGGCCAGCCGGGTCTGGCTGCGGAGCGCACCAGCACCTTGATCGCGGGCGATGCGCGCCAAGGCGCCATAGGTCGCGTCGGGCGAAAGCCAGAGTTCGGGGGTCGGGCGATCCTTCGCGGGGTCTGGGTCGATCCAGTAGCCGATCGGCTCCCCGAGCGCCTCCCATCGATGTTCGATGCGCGGTTCGCGATCATCGTCGAGGGTGTCGTAATGCGTGTGCTGCTTGCCTCGCCATCCAAGGAGGTGGGCGTCGGCTGCGGGTGGCTTGCTGGCTGGCACTCGGCCGGCATCGATGACATGCGCGCGGCCGGTGGTGAAGGCGGCGCGTAGCATCTCCAGCGCGCGGTTGGCATCCTCGGACGATTCCTGTAGGCCAGCCTGTTGAATCCCCTGCTCGACCAGGGCGGCGGTACAGCGCCGATGCCAGTCGTTGGCGGCCTCGCGCGACAGGGCGCCGATCTCGACCACGAACTGGAAGACGATCTCGAGGATCAGCTGCATACCTGCCAGGTTTGCCGGGATGCGTTCGTGGTCCCGCAGCTCCAGGCCGGCTTGCGCCCGCAGCTCCTCGTAGCGAATCGGTAGCTCGGTGGCGAGCGCGTCGGCGTGCTGGATCAGCCAGCTGAGATAGGCAGCGAAGGCTGCGGCATAGAGCCCCTCGCGGGCGTCGCGCTGGCACTCGGTCAAGGTGTCGAGGTCCATGCGGCCGGGTGACAGCTCCAAGACCCATAGACGCGCGCGAAGCGAACGGCCAGCGGGCAGGTCTTCGCCGCTTGCCGAGACCAAGCCCCTCGGGAAGTAGCTTCGCCGCAGTCGGATATCGGACGTGAGGCGACCACGGCCGGCACGGTTGGCGGCGCCACGAAAGACACGATCGGCTTTCTTGCTGAGGGCTTGGTGGTCGTTGGCGCTGCCAGAGGGGTTGTAGTCATCGATCTCGAACAGGGCATCCTTGATGCTGAATGCCTTCTTCAACGTAGCACCTTCGGTGCTTTCCCAATTTTCTGGAAGGCTGCGGGCATTGAACCCGGCGCCATAGTGGCCCATCGCCAAAGCGGCAAGCTCGCTCTTGCAGGTGCCGGTGCGGCCGAAAACGAAAGTGCCAAAGTCGAGCCGAAACCAGCGCGCCAGTGGTGGGCCGAAGATGCGGCATAACTGCACGGCGCCAACGCCATCGTCGATCAAGCGCAACTGCCGCAGCGATGCGCGCACCGCGTCGCGGGCGTCCTCTGTCGCGGGTGGGCGCGGGAGGTGGTAGTTCGCTAGCGCGTCAGGGAGATCGACGTCCAGGTCTTCGCGGGCGCCTTGGGCGGTGATGGCGCCTCCCGCATGGAGATAGCACAGCTCGCCGTCGATCTCTCGCCAACCTGTATGCGTGTAGATGCGGCGCGACACCATGCCCTCGCTGAAGGACTGGATCGCGGCGCGAAGATGATCGCGAACGCTGGAGCCAGCGGAGACGACATAGGCGTGGCCAAGCTGGGTGGGAACCCATGCCATGCCCGCGAACTGCGGGGTACCGATCTCGACTTCTCGTTGCTCGATGTGGCCATTGCGGGGCCGGTAGGCATGAAGCAGGGTGCGGGGCTCGGACTCGACGCCATCGTCGTATTGGCGCTCCTCGGCGACGATGGCCGAAAAGTTGGCGAGCGGGATGCGCTTCTCGTGGGTTTCGCGGTTCTCGCCTCGGCCGGTGGTGACTTCCCGAACCAGGTAGAAGATGCCTTGGCGCCAGAGGTAGGGGCCTGCCGTTTGTTCTTCCGGTGGAAGGCCGTCTTGGGGAATCTCGCCAGCGGGCTCGGGTGATTCATTGGTCGGTTGATAGCCTTTGGCTCGCGCGCCACGGATCATCCGGTCCAGCTCGTCACCAACCAGCGCAGCAGCACGTTCGGCCCCGCGCTGCTCGGCGATTTGGGGAGAGAGGGTCGCGAACAGGGTGCGGATCATCGCGTCATCGGCGCCACGTGTGACGAGGCGCCCAACTAAGCGGAGGGCGTTGGCGTGTAGGTCGCTGCCCTGGAGCAGCTCGGCGAGCCAGTCTTCGCTGCGCCCGCGAGAGGGGGCGGGGACAGCGGCTGATGCCGAGAATGGGATGCGGAGGGTATCGAGATCGTCGATCTCGTCGAGGCAGTAACCCTCCTCCGGATCGCTGAAGGTGTTGATGACCACGCCAGCGGCATCGCGGCGCCCGCCAATGTAGAACGACTGGCTGAGAGCGGCGGTCTCATTGGCGAGGATGCCGCCGAGCATGCCATTCAGCGCTTCTGCGTAGCGAAGTCGGTCTGATGGACGAATCGGTTTGGCCAGCGGTGCTAAAACGCGCCAGCGAGGGGCGGCGGCGGTGCTGGACCAGCTCTCGTAGATCAGCGCGCGGACGTGGTGCTTCTCCAGCTGTTCTAGCGCGATGTGGGGGTTGATCTCGCCAGCGTCATAGTCT
>CAYQTM010000287.1:0-238 GCA_964420355.1 uncultured Opitutales bacterium | reverse complement strand
GCGTTGGCAAGCCTGGGGGGTTGGGGAGGCGCCGAAGGTCGCGAACTTGATCAGCCTGCATTGGGCTTTGTTTTCGCAGGGGTGCCAGCCGCGCTCTTCGCGGATCAGCGCGCAGATTTCCTCCCATGTGGTGCTGATCTCTTCGCGCTCGCGGGCGAATCGGTCCTGCCAGATCGTGATGCGGATCGGGCCGGGGTCGTAGTCGGGTTCTTCGGGTGCGGACAAGGGTCGATCTCCA
>CAYQTM010000286.1:0-3209 GCA_964420355.1 uncultured Opitutales bacterium | reverse complement strand
GAGATCGTCTGGGCGGAAGAGCGCGCGCTGCCTCGGCTGGTCGATGAGGACGATTTGCGCGGCACTTTTCACAACCACACCCGCGCTTCCGACGGGCGCAACACGATGGAAGAGATGGCGGCGGCGGCCAAGATACGCGGCTGGGAATACCTCGGCATCGCCGACCACTCGAAGGCCAGTTATCAGGCCAACGGCCTCGACGAGGCGCGCGTCGCCGAACAGCGTGACCGCATCCGGCGGCTCAACGAAAGCGGCGAGCTGGGCTGCCATCTCTTTGCGGGCATCGAGTGCGACATTCTGCCCGACGGCTCGCTCGACCTCGACGACGCGCTGCTGGGGTCGCTCGATTACGTGGTGGCCTCGGTGCACAACGCGATGAGCCAAGACTTCGAGACCATGACGCGCCGCCTGATCCGCGCGCTGGAGCACCCGGCGACCACCATGCTTGGGCATCCCACCGGACGCCTGCTGCTGCGTCGCGAGGGTTACAAGGTCGACCTGCAAAAGGTGATCGACGCCGCCATCGCAAACGGGAAAATCATCGAAATCAACGGCAGCCCCATGCGCATGGAGCTGGACTGGCGCTTCTGGCGGCGCGCTGCCGACCGCGGCTTGATGACCTCCATCAACCCCGACGCCCACAGCGTCGAGGCGCTCGCCTACGTCCGCACTGGCCTCAACGTCGCCCGCAAGGGCTGGCTCACCGCCGAGCACGTCCTCAACACCCGCTCCCTGAGCGAGGTGCAGGACTACCTCAAGCGGTAGTGCCTCACTTAGAGCGTTTGGGTCTCTTGCGGCTTGGCCTCGGCGGAGGTGACGGCCTCCCTTTCCTTGGGGGCGTCGAGGGGCAGACCGCGCTTGAGCGCAATCCAGTCCGCCATGATGCGCAGGCTTTCTTGCAGGTGCAGATCGAATGGCGGATGATCCGCCTCGTCCTCGGCCTGACTGCCCGCCTGTGCGGCTTCTGAAACCGCCTCCTGCTCGATGGTCACATCCAGCAGAATTTCCTCGCCCGAAAACTGGCGCTCGGCCAGCATTTCGAGGCGCTCGTCCATCACATCCTCAAAGGAACGATCCTGATCGAGCTGCTCCTTGCGCTGGAAGAGGTTGAGTGAGAATTCGTTACGCTCGCGCCGGTCGCGGAACCACTCGATCGACTCCTTCAAATACTCAAATTCCTCGGTGTCGTTCTGCCGAGCCTCGCTGCTGAGCCGCAAGTCCTCGACCAGCGCGGGCTCAACGATCGAATAAAGGCCGTCCTCGGCGGGCGCGTCGTAGTCCCAGGGCAGCGCGTCGATGGTGTCCCAGCCCAGCGCGTGCTCGAGGTCGCTCTCGCCGATGGGCAGGAACTCGTTCACCGACGGCAGCACGATGTCCGAGGGCACGCCCTTCTCCTGCGTCGATTTGCCGCTGGGTAGGTAAAATTTCTGGATCGTTATCTTGGCCGCGCCCATCTTCTCGCTGGAGAGCGCCGAGAACACCGAGCGATTGTCCATCTCGAAGATGGCCTGCACCGTGCCCTTGCCGTGGGTCGCGCTGTCGCCGACAATCAGAGCGCGCTGGTGATCCTTGAGCGCACCCGCCACAATCTCGCTCGCCGAGGCGCTGTAACGCGAGACCAGCACCATGAGCGGCCCGCTCCAGGCCACCTTGGGATCCTTGTCAAAGCGCTCGTAAATGTTGCCGCGCAAGTCCTTGACCTGCACCACCGGCCCGCGCTCGATGAACAGCCCGGTCAGGTCGACCGCCTCATTGAGCAACCCGCCGCCGTTGCGCCGCAGGTCGAGCACCAGCCCCTCGATGCCCATGTCCTTGAGCTTGCTGATCAGCTCCTCGACATCCTTGGTCGTGCTCGAGGTTTCCTTGTCGTCGCCACCATAGAAGGACGGCAGGTCGATCACGCCGATCGGCACCGTGCTCTTGCCGACGGGCAGCTCGAAGACCTCGGCGCTGGCCAGATTGGCGGTCAGCTTGATCTCGTCGCGCACCAGCTCGACCACCTCGCGGGTGCCTTCGGCGGCACCGGCGGGCTGGATTTGCAGGCGCACAATCGTGCCGCGCTCGCCCTTGATCATCTTCACGATCTTGCGCAGGGGCATGTCGACCACGCTGACCAGCTCGCCTGCCGTGCCGTCGCCCACCGCCAGAATGATGTCGTTGGTATCCAGCTCGCCGCTCAACTCGGCAGGCCCGCCAGGCAGCAGCTCGCGGATGGTGCAGTAGCCGTCATCGTCGGTGAGCACCGCGCCGATCCCCACAAAGGAGTTGCGCATTGACATGGCAAAATCCTCCAGCGAGTCCGCCGAGAGGAAGTTCGAGTGCGGGTCAAAAAGATGGGTGAGCGTCGTCAAAAAACGCTCCTGAACATAGGCGGCCTCGACATCCAGCAGGCTTTTTTCGAGGCGCTCATAACGGCGCTTCACATCGGCGCGAGCGTCGGTCAGCTTCTCGGCAAAAGCCTCGCTCGCGAGGAAGTCGGCGTCGATGGCGGGCGCGGGCGCGTCCTCCTCGTCCTCGAGGTCGTCCAGCTTGGCGATGATCTCGTTCAGCAGATCGTTTTTCAGCCGCGCCTCCCAGAGCTTATCGGCCTCGGCGGCGTCGGCAGGCCAGGCGGCCTCGCCCCGATCCGGCACATAACTCGCCTCCTTGGTGAAATCGAAATCCCCTTCCAGACGCTCATACAGCCAGCCCGTCCGGTCGACCGCATTCTCGCGAAAGGTGCGGAAAATCTCGAAGGCCGGGTGCAGATTGCCCTCGCGCAGCCACATCTGCATATTGCTGCCGAAGCGCATGCGGAAGAAATCCGCGTCCTCCTGCAGGAAGTAGAGGTGGTTCGGATCCAGCTCGGTCATGTAGCTGTCGAGAAACTCGTCGAAATCGAGCTGGTCGATGCTCTTCTTGCTGAAGTGCGCGCTCTGAATCCAGCGCACGACCAACTGCGTCTCGCGCCGCATGGTATCAGTCGGGTCGATCGGCGGCAGCTCCTCGGCGGGCAGCATGGGCACCAGCGAAACCAGCGCCAGCAGGGTCAACGTTAGTGAGCGAAGTGCAGGACGAAAATGTGGCATAAACTTAGGGTTTAGAGTGCGAATTGTGCCGAGAGTTCCTTACCGGGGCGATTTTCGCGAGCCGGCGGAGTGTGGGGTTAGCGGAGCAGGTATCGAGCCGCGCGGGTGCCGATAGACAAATTTTCGCCAGTTCAGGAGCGG
>CAYQTM010000285.1:0-3225 GCA_964420355.1 uncultured Opitutales bacterium | reverse complement strand
GGCTGCGGCGGCGGTTCCAAGCCGGGCAACCGCACCGGGCGCAGCTTCCGCTTCGGCAGCCGCGAGCACGCGATGGGCGCGATTGTGAACGGCCTTTGCTACGACGGCCGGTGGATCGCCTCGGGCGCGACTTTCTTTACGTTCTCCGATTACATGCGCGCGAGCGTGCGGCTGAGCGCACTGTCGAAGATTCCGTCGCTCTGGTATTGGACGCACGACAGCATCGGCGTGGGTGTCGACGGGCCCACCCACCAGCCGGTCGAGCAGATTGCGAGCCTCCGCGCCATGCCGGGGCTGGACATGATCAAGCCCGCCGACGCCGAGGAGAGCGTGGGTGCCATCCTCGCCTCCCTCGCACGCCGCGACGGGCCGACCGGCCTCAGCCTTTCGCGCCAAAACTTGCCCCTGCTCGATAGCATCCCCGTCCAGACCCGCCGCGAGGGCGTGCTCAAGGGCGGCTATATCGCCCGCAAGGAAACTGGCGACCTTTGCTGCATTCTCATGTCTTGCGGCAGCGAACTGAGCCTCGCCCTTGAGGCCGCCGAAGCCCTCGGCGAGGGCTGCCGCGTGGTTTCCATGCCCTGCATGGAGCGCTTCGAGCGCCAGAGCGCGGCCTACCGCGAGGAGGTTCTGCCCGCAAGCTGCCGCAAGCGCATCGCCGTCGAGGCGGTCGCCGGGCAGCACTGGTGGAAATACCTCGGCTTTGAAGGCAAGCTCATCAGCGTCGAACGCTTCGGCGCCAGCGCGCCCGGCGATCAGGTGATGCAGGAATGCGGCATCACCAAGGAAGCCGTGATCGATGCCGCCAAGGGTTCCTGCGGTTGCTAATCCGCTTAAAAGAGGCTTTCCTGAGCCCCGCCATGGGGCTTCAGTCCGAGGAGGTGCCAGGCTTTTGGCGTCAGGATGCGCCCCTGTGCGGTGCGCTGGAGGTAGCCTTCCTGAATCAAAAACGGCTCATGCACTTCTTCCACCGTGTGCGCCTCTTCGCCGACGGCCACTGCCACCGTGCTCAGGCCGACTGGCCCGCCTTTGTAATTTTCGCCGATTACCCGCAGGATCTGCTTGTCCATCTCGTCGAGGCCGTGGGCGTCGATCTCCAGCAGCTCTAACGCGCCCTGCGCCAGCTTTTGCGTGATGACCCCGTCGCCACGCTGCTGCGCGTAGTCGCGCACGAATGCCACCAGATTATTCGCGATACGCGGCGTCCCGCGCGCCCGCCGCGCGATCTCCGTGATACCGGTGGTCTCGGCTTCGACCCCCAGCAACCGGCAGGTGCGCCCAACAATGCTCTCCATCTGCGGCAATTGGTAATACTGCAGGCGACTTTGCAGCGTGAAGCGGCTCCGCAGCGGCGCGGTCAGCAGCCCGACCCGTGTCGTCGCGCCGACCAGCGTGAAGCGCGGCACATCCAGACGCACGCTGCGCGCATTCGGCCCCTGATCGATCATGATGTCGATCCGAAAGTCCTCCATAGCGGAGTAAAGGTATTCCTCAACCGTCTTGGGAATGCGGTGAATCTCGTCGATAAACAGTACGTCGCCTGCCTCCAGATTGGTCAGCAGCCCCGCGAGGTCGCCCGGTCGCTCGATCACGGGCCCGGCGGTCACGCGCACGCTCACCTCCATCTCGTGCCCGATGATGAAGGCCAGCGTCGTCTTGCCCAGCCCGGGCGGCCCGCTCAGCAGGATGTGATTGAGCGCCTCGCCCCGCGCCTTGGCCGCGCCCACCATCACAGAGAGCCGCTCGATGGTGCGCTCCTGCCCGACAAATTCGTCGATTAGCTTCGGGCGCAACGCTGCCTCTTGCGGGTCGCGTTTGCTGCGCGTCTCCTCGAAAAACGAATCCTTCGCCCCACTGGCCTCCTCGCTCGACATGCGCCCAGCATACAGGCTCGCGCCCATTTGTCACCTCAGCATTACGCCTGTTTTACGGCACCCGCGGCGTGGGTGGCGATGAACTTGCGGATGGCGTCGGCCTCGGGTGCGATGGGGTGGTTGACGATGGCGCGCTCCTTGAGCGCCTCCAGGGTCGGCTCGGTGGGGTGGATGCCGGTGGCCTGCTCGATGGTGTCGGGGAATTTCGCCGGGTGGGCGGTCGCCACGACCAGGCGCGGGCGCTCGGCCTTGGCGGGGTCGGTGGTGCCCTCGGCGAAGGCGCAGGCGGTGTGCGGGTCGATCATGTAGCCGTAGCGCTCGTGCACCGCGCGGATGATGCCGGGAATCTCGCCGTCGTCGACCCGCGTGGCGCGGAAGGCGTCGCGGTCGAAGTCGGCAAAGGCGTAGCGACCGGTGCTCTTGAAGGTCTGCATCACCTCGCGGGTGCGCGCCGCATCCTCGTTCTCGGCGTAGTAAATAAAGCGCTCGAAGTTGGAGGCCACCTGAATATCCATCGAGGGCGCGAGGCTCGGCTGCACCGGGCCGACCTCGTAAACTCCGCTGTTGAAGAGGCGGCAGAGGATGTCGTTCTGGTTGGTCGCGATGACCAGGCCGGGCAGGGGCAAGCCCATCTTCTGGGTCAGCCAGGCCGCGAGGATGTTGCCAAAGTTGCCGGTCGGCACCACGATCTCGACCGACTCGCGCACCCGCTCGGGCAGGCGCAGGTAGGCGTGGATGTAATAGACGCATTGCGCGAGGATGCGGGCGAGGTTGATCGAATTGACCGTGGTCAGGTTATACTTGCGGCAGAACTCTGGATCGTTAAAAGCCTCCTTCATCGCGGCCTGCCCGTCGTCGAACGAGCCTTCGATCGCCAGCGGAAAGACGCGCGGCGAGCCGGTGCAGGTCATCTGGCGCTCCTGAAGGGGCGAGACTCGTCCGAGCGGATAGAGAATGAAGGTGTGCGCGCCAGCCACGTCGATCAGCCCCTGAATCGCCGCCGCCCCGGTATCGCCCGAGGTCGCACCCAGCACGTTGACCGGGCGACCGCTCTCGCGAATCTGCCGCCCGAGCAGACCCCCGAGCAGTTGAAGGGCGAAGTCCTTGAAGGCCAGAGTCGGCCCGTGAAAGGTTTCCAGCACAAAGAGGTCGTCGCCGAGATCGCGCACCGGCGCCACCTCGGGCACGCGAAAGCCCGCGTAAGCGTCCTTCGCGATGGCGCGCAGCTCCTCGGCGGGAATGTCATCGGCGAAGAGGCGCAAGAACTCAAAGCAGAGGGTCGGGTAGTCGAGCGCCGCCCAATCCTCGAGACGCCCTGAAATATCGGGCAACTCCGCCGGCAGAAACAAAC
>CAYQTM010000284.1:0-3235 GCA_964420355.1 uncultured Opitutales bacterium | reverse complement strand
GTGATGCGCGAAGGGCCCCCCCCGACCGCCTCGGTCAGGGCTTTGAAGCTCCGCTCGGGGATGCGAACCTCCTCCGCCTGAGTCGCCGCCTGCCCCTGCTCGTCGAAGGCCATCACCCCCATCGCCGCCCCATAGCGCTTGATCGTCCTGGCCTGCTGGATGAACTCTTCCTCACCGCCCTTGAGCGAGATCGAATTCACGATCCCCTTGCCCTGCAGGCACTGCAAGCCCACTTCCAAAATCGAAAACTTCGAGCTGTCGACCATCACCGGCACCCGCGCGATATCCGGCTCCGCTGCAATCAGGTTGAGGAAGTGCCGCATGCACTCCTCGCCATCCAGCATGCCCTCGTCAAAGTTCACGTCGATCACGTTAGCCCCGCTCTCGACCTGCTGCCGTGCAACTTCGACCGCCGTATCAAAATCCCCCTTCTTGATCAGCTTCCGAAAGCGCGGCGAACCGGTCACATTCGTCCGCTCACCCACCATAATGAAGGTCTCGCCATTCGGCTTGATATTAAACGACTCCAGCCCGCTCAATCGCAGGGCGGGCTCAGACTTAGCTGGTTTTCTTAATGATACTGACATAGTTGCTGGAAAGTTAAAATGTTGTCTGTTCTGTGATAGTAGTCAGCCAAGCGATCACAGCGGCTGAGCAGCTTTGCTTGACGAGGGGTTTTGTTCTGGCATCCTACAGTTAATGCCGGTGATTTCACGATTTTATGGACTGGTTATCTATATGAACTACCGTGAGCACGAGCCTGCGCACTTCCATGCACGGTATCAAGGCTACGAAATTTCGATGGAGATCGAAACGGGAATTGTCCGAGGAGAAATGCCGCGCCGAGCGCTAAAGCTACTCTTTGAGTGGGCAGAGCTTCATCGCGACGAGTTACTTGAAAACTGGCACCGAGCACAACAGCACAGTGAGCTGCTGAAAATTGAACCCTTGAACTGAATCGAATCATGTTTCTGCACGTTACAAATTGTGAATATTTACGGGATTACGTTTTACTACTTCGCTTTAACAATGGGAAGGAGGTCGAAATCGATCTCGCCGACGAACTCAGTGGGGAAATCTTCGAACCGCTTCAAGATCCGGACTATTTCAAAAAATGGCGACTGAACCCGGAAACAGAAACTATTGAATGGCCGAATGGCGCAGACTTTGCGCCAGAGTTTTTGTTGGCAAAAGGTAAGCCATTAGAGGCATCACCGAGTTGAAGCAGCTTCATAGAGTTTTGCAGGTGGCTTGAGGCCGTTCCAAAAGGAGGAATCATGAAAACGTTGAAGGAAATTGAGCGTTCGGCGATGCAACTGCCCGACGCGGATCGGGAGGCTCTGGCTTATCGGCTGTTGGAAGGTGTCACTCATGAACTGACGGATATCGATACAGTGTGGTTGGAAGAAGCGAAGCGTCGGCATCAAGATTTGGTTTCTGGCAAAGATCCCGGCATGACTTTTGAAGAGTTTAAACAGCGTTTCAGGAGTCGGCGTGATCTTGCGAATGAAGGTGACAATTTCCAAAAGACTGACTAAACTTTCTGGCATGAAAACGCTACAGCAGGTCGAGGATGAGGCGATGCAATTAACCGAGGCAGATCGGGAGGCGTTGGCCTCTCGGTTGCTGGATAGCTTGTCCGGCGAAGCCATTACGGAAATTGATCGAGCTTGGAGCGCTGAAGCAGACAGGCGCTATCAAGAGATCGCAAGCGGCAGATCGAAGCCACTCACCGAGGAACAGGTATTTCATCGCCTGCTGAGCCGTCGTTAGATGGACTGTTTTTTTGAAAAAAGCTTTTTGGAGGCACTGGAATCGGCTTGGGCTTATTACGAAAGTAAAGATCCTGGGCTGGGGGATCGCTTTGAGAAAGCGGTTTATGAGCAGGTGCAACATGTGAAATCCCATCCGCTGGCGGCACCTAAAATTGGTCGATATTCTCGCAAACGCCTCGTTCAGGGTTTTCCCTACGGAGTCGTTTACCAGATTAGAAGCGGTGCGATCTATTTTCTTGCGATAGCCCATGCGAAGCAACGGCCTTTGTATTGGGAGGAAGGCTGATCTTTAGGCAGGCACCATGATTTGCTCGACCATGGCCTTGACGGCGGCGATGTGCTCGGGGGTGGTGCCGCAGCAGCCGCCGACCATGTTGAGGCGTCCGGACTCGAAGAGAGGACGCAGCGCCTTGGCGGTGTCGGCGGGTTCCTCGTCGTAGCCGGTCTCGGAGAGCGGGTTGGGGAGGCCGGCGTTGGGATAGACGTGGACGTAGCAGTCGGCGATGCGCGCGAGCTCCTCGATGTAGGGGCGCATGGCGTCGGCTCCCAGCGCGCAGTTGATCCCGATGCAGTTGGGCTTGAAGTGGCGCACGCTGTTCCAGAAAGCCTCGACCGTCTGCCCGCTGAGCGTCCGCCCAGACTGGTCGGTGATGGTGAACGAAATGATGACCGGCACCCGCTCGCCGCGCTCTTCGAACAGCTCCTCAATCGCGAAGCAAGCCGCCTTGACGTTCAGGGTGTCGAAAGTGGTCTCGGGCAGCAGCACGTCGGCGCCGCCCTCCAGCAGCTTGGCCGCCTGCTGCTTGTAAGCCTTGCGCAAGTCGTCGAAAGTCGCCGCGCGATACTCGGGGCGGTTCACGTCGGGCGACATGCTCGCGGTCTTGTTGGTCGGCCCCATCGCGCCCGCCACAAAGCAGGGACGCCCCAGCTCCGCCTCGCACTCCTCGGCGACCTGCCGCGCCAGCTTGGCCGACTCCACATTCAGCTCGTCGACCAGCGCTTCGAGGTGGTAATCCGCCTGCGCGATGGTGGTCGCGGAAAAGGTGTTGGTCTCGACGATGTCGCAGCCCGCCTTGAAAAACTTGCGATGAATCTCGCCGATAATATCCGGGCGCGTCAGGGTCAGCAGCTCATTATTGCCCTTCAGGTCACTCTGCGAATCCTTGAAGCGCTCGCCCCGAAAGTCCTCCTCGGTCAGCGGATGCTTCTGAATCATGGTGCCCATCGCACCATCCAAAAACACCACCCGCTCCTCAGAAATTTTCAAAAACTGCGCCCCGCGCTCATTCATTGGAATCTCTTTTGCCATATAACGCATCATCATATCGGGATATTTTGATATGTCCAACCCTATTTTTGGGAAACCCCTGCCCTGCAGAAGTCACCTGAGGTGACAACCTCATTCCAGACAAGAATCGCGTAAGTTGTTGGTAAAAAGGGCGACATCTTGAGACAAAGGG
>CAYQTM010000283.1:0-3267 GCA_964420355.1 uncultured Opitutales bacterium | reverse complement strand
ACGGCGTGCTCGGTGCGGCCAAGCGGGCACGCCTGAATCCGCGAGCGGTGGCGAGCGAGCTGATGGCGGCCTTGCAGGCGGGTGGCGAGCTGCCGCCCGAGCAGTTCGAGCTGTCGATTGCTGGGCCGGGCTTTATCAATGTGCTGCTGACGCCACAGGCGCTGGCCGAGTGGGTGGCGAGCTACCGCGACGAGGCGGCGCTGCGCGAAGAAGCCGCTCAAAAGCTGGCCGGACGCAAGCTGGTCATCGATTACAGCTCACCCAATACCGCCAAGCGGATGCACATCGGGCACATTCGTTCGACCGTTATCGGCGAGGCGATTGCGCGCCTGCTCGCCTTCTTTGGGGCGGAGGTGGTGCGCGATAATCACATCGGCGACTGGGGGACGCAGTTCGGCATCATTCTGATGCAGGCCAAGGCCGAAGGGCTCACGCCGGAGACCCTGCGCGCGCTGGCAATCGAGGAGATCGAGGCGCTCTACCGTCGGGGCAACGCCGCCTGCGAGGCCGACGAGTCGCAGCGCGATGCGGCGCGGCAGGAGCTGGTGCGCCTGCAGAATGGCGAGTCAGCGAGCCGCGAGCTTTGGCAGGCGGTCACCAAGGTCTCTTACGAGGCTTGCGAGGAGATTTATCAGCGGCTGGGCGTGCGCTTCGACACTGTGCTCGGCGAGAGCTTTTACGAGGACAAGGTCGATGCGGTTTATAACGAGCTGGAACGGCTGGAGATCGCTGAGGAGAGCGAGGGCGCGCTGGTCGTCTTCCACCCCGAGCACCCGCGCTTCGCCAAGCAGCCCTTCATCATCCGCAAGCGCGACGGCGCGAGCAATTACGCTTCAACCGACCTCGCGACGGTTTGGCACCGCACCCAAGCGCAGCAGGCCGACGGCTTTGTCGTGCTGACCGACGCGCGCCAAAAGGATCACTTCGAGCAGCTTTTTCTCACTGTGGAGCGCTGGTTTGCCGCGCGCGAGCTGCCCATCCCCGAGATGCGCCACGTCATGTTCGGCACCATCCTCGGCGACGATGGCCGCGCGATCAAGACCCGCAGCGGCGAGCCCGTGCTGCTCAAGGCCGTGCTGGACGAGGCCGAAGACCGCGCCTTCCGCATCGTCAGCGAGAAGAATCCCGAGCTGCCTGAGGCCGAGCGACGTCAGGTGGCGCGGGCGGTCGGGTTGGGCGCGCTGCGCTATGCCGACCTCGCGCAAAACCGCACCAGCGACTACAAGTTTGACTGGGAGCGCATGCTGAGCTTTGAGGGCAACACCGCGCCCTACCTGCTCTACGCCGTGGCGCGCATCTACAGCATCTTCCGCAAAGCCGAGGCCGACCCGCACGGCGACTTCCCCGAGGCCACCGCCCCGGAAACCCCCGAAGAGCTGGCGCTCGCGCGCAAACTGCTCGGCTTTCCGGTCGCCCTGCGCCAAGTTCACAACGAACTGCGCCCGCACTACCTCTGCGGCTACCTTTACGAGCTATCGGTCGCCTTCAGCAGTTTTTATAACGCCAATAAAGTGATGGTCGACGACATACCCACACGCCACCGCCGCCTCCAACTCTGCGCCACCACCCTCCGCTTCCTCGAAATCGGCCTTCACCTCCTCGGCCTCGAAACCCTCGAACGCATGTGAATCGCCCGGGGTTGAGTTCAATGGCGCTCGGGTAAGGCCTCTTTCGACGCTATTTTCTTGCAGAAAACAGCTCTAACATGCCCCCATTGCTAACAACCTTTCACCCCTAAAAGCCAAGCCTTTTCACCGCAATCCTCCGCAATGTTGTTACAGCAGCCCATGACTGACTCGCAACTGAGGCATCGGCCTGCTTATAAAAAGCTTTGTCATTTTGGGGCGGCAGGGTTTTACTGGTGGAAACCTTGGGCGAATGGGCGATCAGGACTGCATTATCCGCGTGCGCGGGCTGGAGAAGTCGTTTGGCGACAATGCGGTGCTGCGTGGGGTCGATCTGGACATCCAGCCGGGCGCGGTGACGGCGATTATCGGCAAGAGCGGCGAAGGCAAGAGCGTGCTGCTCAAGTGCATCTCGGGCTTGCTCAAGCCGGATAAGGGCAGCATCGAGATCGGCTGCAAGCAAGACTCGGTGATCGGTGGCCCGCGGCTGAGCTACCTCTTCCAGAACAACGCGCTCTTCGACTCCATGACCGCGCTCGATAACGTGGCGCTGCCGCTGCGCGAGCACTCGGTGATGAAGGAGCGAGAGATTCGCGACAAGGTGCGCCAGCTCTTCGACCGCCTTGACCTCGGAGACATCGGCGGGCGCTACCCAGCCGAGCTGTCCGGCGGCATGCAGAAGCGGGTCGCGCTCGCGCGGGCGCTCGTGCTCGACCCCGAGGTGGTGCTCTTCGACGAGCCGACCAGCGGGCTCGACCCGCTGCGCAAGAACGCAGTTTTTCTGATGATCGCCCGCTACCAGCGCGAGTTTGGGTTCACTGCGGTGGTGGTCAGCCACGATCTGCCCGATGTGCTCTTTATCTCCGACTATGTACTGACCCTGCGCGGCGGGCGCATCGCGTTCAAGGGCTCACCCTTGCAGCTCGACCAGAGCGAGAGCCGGTTTAATGACGGGTTTCTGCATAGTCGCGACGAGCTGCGGATGGAGCTTTCCGGGCTGAACCACGCCAAGGAAATGGACGAGAAGCTGCCGGCGCTGCGCGAGGACGGGGTGCGCTTTGCGGTCATCGTCATGCGCGAGCATGAGGTGATCGAGGACATTCTCGGCACGGTGGCTGTGCATTTGATCGAGACGGCGATTATTCGGTATCTGAAGGAGGCCGATGGCTTTGGCGACGCGGCCTATGCACTGGGGCGCGGGGTGATCGCGATGACGGTGGATAGCAATGCCGCGACCAGCGTCAAGCGGCTGCGGCGCTCGGCGGATCGCCTGCGCGAATACCTGCTGAACTTGCACTCGGCGCGCTGCGCGGAGTTCAAGGTCGACATGGCCTTCATCGAGCCGGATGTGGTGATCGACTGCGAGGACTTGAAGCGCCAGGCGGTCGAAAACGCCGAGCCGTTCTTCCGCCACACCTGCCAGCCGCAGGTCGTCGAAATGGCCCAGTAGCATCGACGCGCCCGAGTCGCACAGCGGACTCCAAGTCTTCGAGATGCTTGCGTCGCCAGGCATACCAGCGCCCAGCAGATACGCCGAGCTGCTCGGCAATCTTGGGCACCAACACCCCCTCAGCGAGGATCAAGCGAATTGCTTCATTCTTAAACTCACTGGAATATTGTTTTCGGTTCATCTGGGAATCCT
>CAYQTM010000282.1:0-3285 GCA_964420355.1 uncultured Opitutales bacterium | reverse complement strand
TTTGTCGCTCAACCAGCTTAGCACGGCTCATCGAAAACCACTCTAATGATTGAGGGGCGTCCGATTTCAGGCCGTCTGCTGGGCTTCGAGGCGCTCGCGCAGGGTGGTGATTTTATCACGCAGGGCGGCGGCTTCCTCGTAGTTTTCGCGGGCGATGGCGGCGTCCATCTCCGCCTCGGTGTGAGCCATCTGGCTGCGCAGGTAGTCGGGTGTGATGGCCGAGGCCGGCACCTTGCCGACGTGGTGGCTGTCCCGATGCAGACGCTTGAGCACATCGCTGAGCATGTCGGCAAAGGTGGTGTAGCACTCGGGGCAGCCGAAGCGTCCGCGCCGCTCGAACTCGCCCTGCGAGCAGCCGCAATTGGGACAGCGCCGGCGCTGGGCGGGCGTGGGCACCGCGCCTGAGTCTTCGAGCAGGTCGTAAGCCTCGTGACTGAAGAAGCCCTTTTGCTTAGCCACCTCGGCCGTCATCGCCTTGGTCGTCACCTTGCTGCCCTTGACCACCGTGACAAATACGGTCGCCTTTTCGCCCGTGTAGGCACATGGAATAAATTCCGCCATATTAAGTGCATTATACCACGAGATGCCTGCGCGGCAATACTCCGAATTGCGATCTGTTTTTCCTTACATTGCGGCGGCGGGACGCTATGCTGGGTCGCATGGAGAAGTTTATTCTGATTTTGGGGCCGTGCTCACTGGAGTCGCTGGAGAATGCCGATGCCGTGGCGCAGGAGCTGGTCAAGCTGCGCGAGGCGCTGCCCGATGCCGAGATTTTTTTCAAGGGCTCCTTCGACAAGGCCAATCGCACCTCGCTGGAGAGCCCCCGAGGGCCGGGTCTGGTAGATGGGCTGGCTATCTTTCGTGAGATCAAAGCGCGCTACGGCTTTCCATGCGCGACCGACTTTCACCTGCCGGAACAGGCCGCGCCGGTGGCCGAAGTCTGCGAGGTCTTGCAGGTGCCGGCCTTCCTCTGCCGCCAGACCGATCTGCTGACCGCCGCCGCCGAGACCGGGCGCATCGTCAATGTCAAGAAAGGGCAGTTCCTCTCGCCCTACGAGATGCCCTTTGTCATCACCAAGCTCCGCGGGAGCGGTGCCAAAACGATCTGGCAGACCGAGCGGGGCACGACTTTCGGCTACCAGAATCTGGTGGTCGACATGCGGAGCTTTCCGCTGATGGCGGCCAACGATTGCCCGACGATCATGGACGCAACCCACAGCGTGCAGATGCCCGGCGCGGGCGGCGGCACGACTTCCGGCAAGCGCGAGTTTGTTCCGACCCTCGCGAAAGCCGCGGTCGCCGCCGGGGCGAATGGCCTCTTTCTGGAGACCCACCCCAACCCGGCGCAGGCGATCAGCGACGGCCCGAATCAAGTGCCGCTGGAACGCCTGCCCGAGCTGGTGCAGCAGATCATGGAAATCTGGCGCTGCGTCGCTCATCATAAGCCCATCGCGCTCTGAGTCGTCGCGAGCGAGCGAACGCCATTGCAAAACCGGCGCAGCTCGGGCAGAGTGGCGCTTTGAATCCCGATGCCACGCTATGCTCCAGAAAAACCACCGCTGACCGGCGAATCCCTCGACTCGCTGGGCGACCTGCTGGAGAGCTGGGGCGAGCCGCGCTTTCGCGCAAAACAGGTGCTCCAGTGGCTCTATAAAAAGCGCGAACTCGACCCCGGGAAATGGAGCAACATCCCAGCGGCACTGCGCGAGCGGCTGATGGCGCACTTCGAGCTGCTGCCCAGCCAGCGCCTGCTGACCAAGCGCTCCAGCGACGTGACCGACAAGCTGCTGCTGGAGCTGGGCGACCGCTCGCTGATCGAGACCGTCATCATCCGCGCGCCGCAGGAGGGCGTCGGGCAGGAGCACTCGCGAAAGACTATCTGCATCAGCTCGCAGGTGGGCTGCGCCTATGGCTGCAAGTTCTGCGCGAGCGGGCTGGCCGGGCTGAAGCGCGACCTGAGCGCCGGCGAGATTGTCAGCCAGTTCCTGCACGTCTGCGCGGTGGAAGATCCCACCTCGCCGCAAGCCGAGCGCGACCTCGCCAGCTTCGACAACGTCGTGGCGATGGGCATGGGCGAGCCGCTGGCCAATTACGACAACCTGCTGCGCGCGCTCACCATCCTCAACGCGTCCTGGGGCTTTGGGTTTGGGGCACGGCGCATCACCATCTCGACCAGCGGACTGGTGCCGCAAATCCGCAAGCTCGCCGAGGAGCCGATCGGGTTTCGACTGGCTGTCTCGCTGCACGGCGCGACCAACGAGGTGCGCTCGCAGATCATGCCGATCAACCGTCGCTACCCGCTGGAAGAACTGCTGCCGGCTATCCACGCCTTTTCCGAAACGCACGGGCGCATGGTGACCCTCGAATTCATCCTCATCGAGGACATCAACGACGGCCTCGATCAGGCGCGTGCCCTCAGCGAGATCGCCCGCGACCTGCACGCCCACGTCAACCTTATCCCCTACAACACCGTCGACGGCCTCGAATGGCAGCGCCCCAACCTCCGCCGCCAGCAAGCCTTCGCCCAGATCCTCCGCGACGCCGGGGTCAGCGCCACCCTCCGCCGCGAAAAAGGCCACGACAGCGACGCCGCCTGCGGCCAGCTCCGCCTCCAAACCGAACGCGAGCGCGAAGCCGTCTGACGATACAGCCGCCGAGTTGTTTTTGGGGCACGCTCGCGTATATGCGCAAGCGCCAGATCCAAACTCAGCTTTGCATGCGTGCCCATTCCTCGCAGGCATCTTGTAAGGAGCTCGGTGCCGGTTCGCGCAACTTCTGAGCTTTGAAACACATATCGTGCAACCTGTTCGCGGCCTGCTTCGCCAAGTGATGGCGTTTATCGTGTGGGTAGTTTTCAGCCTCGTCCCACGTTTTATTGGTCAGATAGCGGAACCAGGTTTCGATGTTGCGAGTGGGAATCAGATATAAGGCCGCCTCATCGGGCTGGCGCACTCGCACCTTAGCCTTTATACATGTTGCATCGAGCTGTCGTTTGCGTTCTTCGAGCGTGTGATTATCCGCATCCAGCATGACGATCATTGCTTTGCTTCGAGTCCGTAAAGCCTTCAGTTCTGTGGCGACTTGATCGAGAACGCGTTTTGCCCCACTGCCAGAGCCTGCCGGTAAAGGCAAAATCCTCACTCTACTCCGGTTCACACCGCGCAGCTTGAGAAAGCGATGGATGAAGGTGCTGTGAGCCTGATCTTCGCAGATCACGATGATTTCCGAATGTCTCATCCCTCCCAACCCCTTGCGATGATTTCAGATAGCTTTAACCCGTCATCT
>CAYQTM010000281.1:0-3305 GCA_964420355.1 uncultured Opitutales bacterium | reverse complement strand
CTGACACACGATGAAAATGTGCCAGATTCGCCGTCACTACTGGCAGTTCTTTTTCTAATGCAGTCGCCGCAATCCACAGATCATTGGCACCAATCAGACTGCCTGCTGCGCGCAAAGCTCGTGTCATGCTGGCATATCGGGCAGCGATTGCCTGGTCTATCGGGATCAATTGGAAAGACTCGACCACTGATAAAAAGGCTCTATCGGTCGTTTCGGGAAAGCCCTCCGCATATTCTGCATAAGCAACAACAGAAAGATAAGCTACGGCTTCACTGCGCGCCTGAAGAAAAGCATGGGCAGCACCGTGCCTGCCCTGCTGTCGCTCTCGCTGAAAGTCGAT
This sequence comes from uncultured Opitutales bacterium, assembly GCA_964420355.1. Lineage (GTDB taxonomy): Bacteria > Verrucomicrobiota > Verrucomicrobiia > Opitutales > JABSRG01 > CAYQTM01. The sequence continues at coordinate 2,965 of CAYQTM010000281.1, read as the reverse complement.
CAGGAAGGTGGTGTCAAAACTCAGTGCGCCCATTTATCTGCGGGTTCGGAGTCGGCGGCCTGTGCTTTTTCGAGGTATTCGAGCGTCTCTTCTGGCACCACTCCGGCGGCGTTGGCCAGCAAATCCTTGCAACGTTTCTGACCCGAATTCCAGGTTGCGCGCTTGATCACCTGCGAAAAGGATTCTCGCCGGTGTGCTCGCGCCCGAACCAGGCAGCGGTAGGCCTCTTCGTCAACCGATAGCGTTTTAGTTGCCATACACAGCAACATACACATTTACGGCTCTTCTCACAAGCGCATTATGACAAACCCATCTTACGCACTGCTCGCCTGCGATGTCTTCTCGGAAGAACTGGAGGCGTTGGCTGGCGGGAATCCGCCTTGGCGGGCTGCGGCTTTTTTGGAGATGGGGCTGCACAATCGCCCGGAGAATCTGCGGGAGGCGGTCGAGGAGCAGCTTGCGGCGCTGGAAAAAGCGGCTCCGGATATCGAGGCGATTGCCTTGGCTTATGGGCGCTGCGGCAATGGTTTGGTTGGGGTGCGCGCGCTGGGCAGACCGCTGATACTTCCTCAGGCGCACGACTGCATTTCGGTGCTGCTCGGCGGGCGCGAGCGCCACGATGCCCTGCTAAAGGAGAATCCCGGCACCTACTTTTATTCGCCGGGCTGGGTGAAGGGGCGGCGGGTGCCCGGCCCCGACCGCGAGGCCTACCTGCGCGAGCTTTATGCCGAGCGCTATGAGGACGACCCCGAGATGATCGACGAGCTGGTGGAGGTTGACCGCGAGACCTTCGGGCATCACAACTGTGCCGCTTACGTCTCGATTATCGACCACCCGGAGTCCGCCACCTATTGCCAAAACTGCGCCAAACACCTCGGCTGGCAGCACAAGCAGGTCGAGGGCGACCCGAGTTTTTTACGCGATCTCATCGCGGGCAACTGGGACGAGAAGCGCTTCCTGCGGGTGCCGCCGGGGCAGCAGATCGGCGCCGACGCCCACGGCAACCTGATCGCCCAAGCCTGAAATGAGCCACAGCATCCGCATCCACACGCCCGACGGGCGCACCCACGAGCGCCGGGCACCAGAGCCGAATCCGACCCTCTCCGCCTGGCTCGAAGCCGAGCACCTGCCGCTCAATACCCGCTGCGGCGGGCGCGGGCTCTGCCGAGGCTGTATGGTCGAGATCGGCGGCGAAACCGTGCGCGCCTGCCAGACGCTCTGCGCCGATGTCTCGGAGGTTACCATCCCCGAGCCCTCGCAGCGCGACCACCGGATCAACGGCATCAGCGCCTTCGAGATCGGCAGTCACCGCTACGCCTTGCGCCCGCGTGCGGGCATCGGCCTGGCGCTCGACATCGGCACGACCACTGTGGCCGCTGCCCTTTGGGACTTGCAGACCGGAGCCTGCCTCGCGCAAGGCTCGGTCGCCAACGAGCAGCGCCGCTACGGCGACAACGTGCTCTCGCGGATCGACTACGCGGTATCAGTCGGCGGCACCAGCCCCGAGCTGCAAAAGGCGCTGGTCGCCGACGCGCTCGAGCCGCTCATCCGCGATTGCTGTGCTCAGGCGGGCATCGCCCCGAGCGCGATCACTGAGGCCATCGCCGCGGGCAAAACCGTCATGCTGCACTCGCTGGCAGGCGCGCGGCTGGCGGGCTTTGCGTCCTACCCCTTCAAGCCGGAATTTCTCGACGCCCAGCAGCTAGACTCCACTGCGCTGGGCTTCAGCGCCGCCTTCCCGCTCCAGCTTGCGCCCAACCTCGGTGCCTTTGTCGGAGCCGACATCGCGCTCGGCGCGGTCGCCTCAGGGATGCTCGAAACCGAGGCACCCGCGCTGCTGATCGACTTTGGCACCAATGGCGAAATCCTGCTCAAGACCCCCGACGGCTACCTCGCCACCGCCACCGCCGCCGGCCCCGCTTTCGAAGGTGGACGCCTCAACTGCGGCGCGCAAGCCGGATCCGACGTCATCTCCTCGCTCCAGCGCGAAACCGACAAACGCTGGCTCGCCCGCCTCAGCGGCGACAACGCCACCCAATCGACCGGCATCAGCGGAGCCGCCTACATCGACTTCATGGCGCTCGCCCGCGCCGAAGGCATCCTCAACCCTATGGGGCGCTTCGACCCGGAACACCCCGAGGTCACCTCCTTCATCCACGATGGCGAAAACCAGCGCCGCGTCGTCATCCACCAGCGACAATACGTGACCGAGGTCGATGTAGCCGAGCTGATCCAGGCCAAAGCTGCCATCGCTGCCGGCGTCGTCTCCCTGCTGGAAGAAGCCGATCTGGCACCCGGCGACCTCAAAAAAATCTACATCGCGGGCGGCTTCGGCTTCCACCTCAACCTTGAGCACGCCATGGCCATCGGCCTGATGCCCCATCTCCCTGCCGACCGCCTCCACGTCATTGGCAACAGTTCCCTCGGGGGAGCCTCCCTCCTCCTCCAATCCGACAGCGCCCGCGCCATCGAAACCCTCCGCGCCCACTGCAACGTCATCGAGCTCAATCAAATCGAAAGCTTCGAAGACAACTACATCGACTGCATGACATTGGATAAAATTTAGTGAATCCGCACCGTCCGATAGGCTGCCGAGGGCGTTGATGAGTTCAAAGGTTCCCATGAGTTATTGGTGTTCGAGGTGATAAACGTTGCCGCGCTTGACCCACTTGAGGGCGGGTTCAGCGCTGGCGGTTTGTGGCGTGATGACGGTCATCTTGGGCTGCGAAGTAGTCTGGCAGCCGGATAAGAGCAGCAGACTCAGCGTGAACATGAATAGCCTGACTTCCCCTCCAGTAGGCCAAAAACCGGCTTAACAGCGGGCTTTGGCTATTTTTGCGGGGCTACTTTTGAAGGGTCGCCCATTTCTGGGGGGCGGCGAAGAGGGGCAGAAGATTGAGTTGGGAGAGTGTTTTGTTGAGTTCCGGGCTGATTGCGGTGAGGGAGGCAGACGTGGTCTCTGCAC
>CAYQTM010000280.1:0-3308 GCA_964420355.1 uncultured Opitutales bacterium | reverse complement strand
TGAGATGTTAGCGGCTGCATAAACCTGCGCATAAACGGTGAAGCTGAGGCAGCGACGGAGCTGATTTTTCGCTGCGTGAGCCACCGGCCCACTTGCAGCGGACCGGTGCTCTGCAGGGATCACTCAGAACGGATCGTCATTGAAGGAGGGAAACGGCGTTAACGGCAGCTGACGTTCATCAGTGAGCTGTTGCTGGTAGCGCTGCTCGCGGGCCTCAGCGACGGCGAGGCCATGAACCTCATAGAGACCCTCGCAGAGCTGCTCCAGCCACTCAACGACCGCCAAGGCCTGCTGGGGTGACCAGTCACAGGGAATCATCGGGGGTGGATACATCCTCATCTCCTGAGCACAGAGGGGAAGGGTTAGCGCAAGGACTGCGGCGAGCGTTGCGCTGCTGACGGCGCTGCGCCGAGCGCTCCTTCGCCTCCTTGAGGCGATAAGACGCCCCATCGATCTGGATGATCTCGGCGTGATGAACCAAGCGATCGATCAGCGAGACCACACAAGCGGCATTGGGGAACACCTCGCCCCACTCGGCAAAGGGACGGTTGGTCGTCACCATCGTCGGGTGCCTCTCATAGCGACGCGAGACCACCTCAAAGAGCAGATCCGCATGGCGGTTGGAATAGGACAGATAGCCGATCTCATCGATCAGCAACAGCTGCACCCGCGCATAGGCAGTCAAGCGGTTGCGCAACGCCCGCTCGCCATCGGCCTCCAACAGGCTATTGAGCATCGCCGCTGCCGTGGTGCACAGCACCGTACGCCCGGCGAGCACCGCCTGCTGAGCCAGATTACGGGCAATGGTTGTCTTACCCACCCCATTGGGTCCGATCAGCACCACATTCATCGCCTCGGCCACAAACCCAAGGCCCATCAACTCCTCGATCGCCGCACGATCGCAGCGCTTCGGCCAGGCCCAATCGAAATCCGCCAGCGGCGTAAAACGGCCCAAATGCGCCTGTTTCAAGCGCCGCTCGAGCGAACGCCGAGCGCGTTCTTCCTCCTCCCACTGCAGCAGCGACGCCACCCAGGGTGTCTTGGCCACCTCCGCCCAGTGTGCCAGCAGGCCATAGAGCTTCAGCGCCTGTGCTCGGTGTTTCAGCTGCGCATCAGGATCCTCACGCATCACGCGTCCTCCGTCGGGTTGGAGCCTTGCAGTTGGTCGTAATCCCCCAGCACCGCCGAGCGCACCACCACCTCGCGCACGCGCGGATCCGCCGGCAAGGCAACGGCCATCGGCGGCGGCTGCCCACGGGCTTCGCGCCGGCGCTCCAGCGCCAAGCGCACCGCATTCGGATGCGGCACCTCACGTGCGAGCGCCTCCTCAATCGCCGCCGCCCGCTCCGCCGCCCCATAGGTGTCAAGCAAGCGCAGCAACGCCGCCGTCAGGCTGCCCAGAGGCTCCCCGCGCTCAGCGGCCTGGATCATCAAGGTCTGGCTGATCGGCACCGCCTGCGCCAAGCGATCCTGCCCGCGGTGCTGCCGCGCAGAACGCTTGCGCGCCACCAATTCCGCCACATGCGCCGGGTCCTCCACCTGCGCCCCGGCATCGAAGGTGCGCGCATGGGTGGCGATCACGCTGGCCCCATCGAGCACCCGGACCTCCTCGAGCGAGGCCACCACCGTCAGGGTGCGTCGCACCTGGGTATGGGGAACGGAATAGTCATTGCGATCAAAGCGCACATAAGGGGTCTTGCCCACCGACACCGCGATCTGCTCGTCGGCGACGAAGGGCCCCGCTGGCAGGGCCAACAAGTGCGCACGCTCCTGATCAAAGACCGCGCGCACCGACTGGGCGCGATCCTCCGGACAAGGCCGATCCGCCGCCTGGTCCCGATACCAGGCCTCGGCCTGGGTATTCAAATCGGCCAGGTCGCTGAAGGCGCGCGCGGCAAAGAAACTGTCGCGAATGTAGCGAATCGCTCGCTCCACGCGGCCTTTCTCATTCCCTCGCGCCACCGCCACCGGGCGCGGCTCGAAGCGATAGTGGCCGGCCAGTTCCAACAGCGTCGGATGAAAGCGAATCGCCTCGCCCTGGCGCTCGAGCACCGCGCTTTTGAGGTTGTCATACAGCAGCACCCGCGGCACGCCACCCCAGGCCTCGAAGGCGCCGATATGCCCACGCAGGAAGTTGGCCATCTGCGCGTCGAGAAAGAAGCGCAGGAACACCGCCCGCGAGAAGCTCAGCACCATCACGAAGGCCATCAGGGTGCGGGTGGCCCGGCCGATGGTGAGTTTGCCGAAGTGGCCCCAGTCGACTTGGGCCTGCTCCCCGGGCAGGGTCTTCAGGCGCAGATAGGCCTCGGGCTGCGGGCGCGCACGGTGATGGGCCATGAGATGACGGAAGTGATCCGGACCGCCGCTGTAGCCACGCTCTCGTACCATGGCATAGAGCCGGCTGGCAGTGAGACGCGGATAGCTCTTCAGCGTCTCGACGACAAAAGGCAGATAGGGATCGATCAGCGACGCCCGTACGGCGCGCTCGACCTTCCGCAGTCCGGCCTGGGACAGCACCCGGTCGACGGTGGCGTGGTGCACCCCGAGCTGGCGAGCAATGGTGCCGACCCGCCAGTGCTCGACATGAAAATAGCGCAGGATCTTGGCTTCAAGCTCGGCGGGGATGGTCATGGTCGCTCCTGTTGGGTTCAGGGATCGCGGCTAGCAGCCTCTGGTCGCGGGCGCCGAGCGAGAAAGCCTTGGCGCAGACAGGGCGAGCAGGTCCGCCCGCAGCGCTGACAGCGCATCGGCATGGTCAGCGCCGCCGCCGCCGAGGGGGCCGGGCGCGGTGTGTCTTGAGCAGAGCATTGACGTTGAGCGGCGGAGGGTGAACCCTGATGCGTCACTTTTTCGCGCTGCCGGCGGCGGTAGCGCGCCTGGCGCGCCGCATGGGTGCGCCGTCCGCGACGGCTGGATTGATAACGCCGGGCCGCCGCACGCTGGGCCTCGCGCCGGGCGCGGCGGGCGCAGGCGGAGCCGCAATAGCGGTTGCCGCGATCACAGTGGCTGCACAGCACCACCTGCTTTCGGCAGCGTGCACAGAGGAACAGACGGGCACTGACGCACATCGGCAACCTTGGCCGATGAGGGGATGGATTTTTCATCCCGCCAGGCCGATACTGCCTGCGGGCCGTGCGATGCACGGTGGGGGCGCGGTCGCGGATGGACTGTGGCGGTCGGAGCCGCGGCCGCGCCTCTCTCAACGGCTCTCTTAGCATCTAACCGCTTTCACCGCAGCTGTCACGCCTGACGTCGCGATGGCGCGAAACTCGGCAATACCCATCCGCCCGCCCCGAGGGGCGCCCACC
>CAYQTM010000279.1:0-3316 GCA_964420355.1 uncultured Opitutales bacterium | reverse complement strand
CTAAAGCGCGGTGAGGATTTTCCGGACGCCTTCGGTGGGTCGGGCGATGACGTTGGAGGCGATCACTTCGCCGAGTTCGCCGGCAGTCTGGACGGCGGTGTCGATGGCGGCATTGACGGCGGCGACGTTACCTTCAAGGACGATGGTGATGAAGCCTCCGCCCAGTTTTTCTTTGGCGATGATCTGCACGTCGGCAGCCTTGGTGGCGGCATCGACAGCGGCGGTCACAGCGGTGAAGCCCCGGGTCTCGATGAAGCCGAGGGCGAGATTGGAATTGGCAGCCATGGTGGGTTTGTTGATGAGGGTGGTATAAACATTCTGCTCGATGAGTCCGTTGTATTCGTCGGAGATCATCAGGAGCGGTTTCAACTCCGGCGCGGGATTGGGAAAGGCTTCAGCGGCCTGCACGGTGAGCCGCGCTTCGGCGGCAAAGGTCTCAGCGGCGCGGCGGGCGGTCAGCACATCGGCCGTGCTCCCACCGACGAGGAAGTAGAGGCCGTAGTTGTCGTTCAGCTCAAAGTTGAGCACCTCGACCGCTGCCGCTTTTTGCACCACATCCAGCACCTGCAAGGCTCCCGTGAAGGAGTAGATCTCGAAGGCGGCAACCGAGGCAGGAAGCTGTGCAGCAGCAACAGTCATAGGACGCCACAAACTTGGTGCAGTTTTCGGTGGCAGGCAAGCTTTCCTTTCACACCGAGCGAGACGTAAGAGCACGCATCGCCCCAGCCATCATGCGGATCGCTGATTCGCGGACAGCAAGCGGGATTTTGCCGTTGCTTTGGGAGCTTGGGCTGGCATCCTTGAACCCGACTTATTGGTGATGAACAAACCCCGCAAGCCCAGCGAAACTCCGCCGCCGCTCGTCAAAGCCTATCACAATGACGATTTCTTGAATTCGCCTGCTGCGCGTCCGATACGCGTGCTGTGCGAGTTCACCGAGCCCGCCGAGCGCCTGAAAAAGGCGGGCGTGGAGAACTTTCTGGTCTTCTTCGGCAGTGCGCGGATTCGCCAAAGCGCAACCGTCGAGGCCGAGATCGAGGCGCTGCAGGCCGCCGAAACGCGCGCGGGCAAGCTCTCGGATGAAGAGGCGCAGCAACTGGCGCGGCTGGAGCGCGAGCGGCGCAGTGCGCGCTACTACGACGATGCCGTCGAGCTGGCGCGGCAGCTCACCGAGTGGTCGATGGGGTTGCACGATCCCAAGAACCGTTTTTACATCTGCTCGGGCGGTGGCCCGGGCATCATGGAGGCGGCCAATCGCGGAGCCTCCGAGGCGGGCGGGCGCTCAATCGGGCTGGGCATTTCGCTGCCCTTCGAGACCTCGAACAACCCCTACATCACCCACTCGCTCAGCTTCGAGTTCCACTACTTTTTCGTCCGCAAATACTGGTTTCTTTACCTCGCCAAGGCGCTGGTCATCTTCCCCGGTGGCTTCGGCACGATGGATGAGCTGTTCGAGATGCTGACGCTCATCCAGACCAAGAAAACCGCCAAGGAAATCCCGATCGTGCTCTATGGCAGCGAGTTCTGGAACAGCTTAATCAACTTCGACACGCTGGTCGAATGGGGCACCATCTCGCCCAAGGACTTGAAGCTCTTTCGTATCATCGACAGCATCGACGAGGCGCGCGACTACATCATCGGCGAAGTCACCGAGCGCTTCATCCAGAAGGGCAAAGTCCAGCCCATCTCAGAAGATCCCGGCAACTAAGGGCTCCTGCGCCGAGGTCTGCCGCTCGATGTCGAAGACCAGATAGCCGGCGCGGACGGCTGGCCAGAAGCCGCAGGGGGTCTCCCAGTCGGCGTTGAGGGCGATGCGGCGGTGGATCTGGATGTCGAAGCTGCGGCAGAAGTGCTCAAAGCTGGCGAGGGAGAGCGGATTGGTCGGGCGGCTCTCCCACCAGGGGCGATTATAGACGGGATTGACGCCCCGGCTGCCTCGGGTCAGGTAGCTGAGACGGTTGCGCCAGAAGCCGTGGTTGATGAAGCCGACCGCCACCCGGCGTCCCACCCGCAGGGCGTCGAGCAGCACCGAGCGCGGGTCGTTCAGCTCCTCGACCGTGCGCGAGAACACCACGCGGTCGAAAAAATTGTCGGGGAACTCGCTCAGCACGCTGGCGACGTCGCCCTGATAGGCGGTCAGCCCCTTGCGCACACAGACGCCCACGCGGACGGGGTCGATGTCGACGCCCACCCCGTAAATCTGCTTGGTTTTGCGCAGGTAATCGAGCAGCCGTCCGCGCCCGCAACCGAGGTCGAGCACGCTTTGGCGCGGCTCGATCCACGACTCGATGATGGTCGCGTCCACCTGCCGCCGCGAGGCGGCCTTGTTGAGCGCCGGGTCGGCGGGCGCGGTGTGCGCGGCGTGGTCGGCGGGCGTGGCGGTGGGCGGGCTGGCGAGGGTTGGGCGCATGGCGGGCGGCGGGTCAGCGGGCGAGAAAGTCGTGGATGAGCGCGTAGAGCTCGGGCGCGTGGACGAGGAAGCTGTCGTGCCCGAGGTCGAGCGCCAGCTCGGCGTAGGAGGCGTCTTTTTTCTGGCGCAGCAGGGCGTGGACAATGGCGCGGTTTTGCGCGGGCGGGTAGAGCCAGTCGGTGGTGAAGCCGATCACGAGGCTGCGGGCGGTGACGGGCGCGAGGGCGGCGTCGAGGTCGTTGGTCTCGCCGTAGAGGTCGAAGCGGTCGAGCGCCTTGGAAAAGTAGAGGTAGGTGTTGGCGTCGAAGCGCGAGACAAAGGTTTCGCCCTGATACTGGAGGTAGCTTTCGATCTCGAACTCGGTGTCGAGGATTTCCTTGGTCTGCACCTGCTTGCGCGCGCGGCCAAACTTGCGGTCGAGCCCGGTGTTGGACAGGTAAGTGATGTGCGCCATCATCCGCGCGATGGCCAGCCCGACATCCGGCCCGTGCCCCGGCTCGTAGTCGCCTTTGTGCCAGGAGGGATCGCGCACAATGGCCTCGCGCCCAACCGCGTCGAAGGCGATGGCCTGCGCTCCCTGACGCGCCGTAGTCGCCAGCGCCAGCAGACGCTGCACCCGCTCGGGGTGGCGTCGCGCCCATTCGAGCGCCTGCATTCCGCCCATGCTCCCGCCCGTTACGGTGTGCAGCCGCTCGACGCCGAGGTGGTCGAGCAGCCGCGCCTGCGCCTCCACCATGTCGCCGATGGTGACAAAGGGGAAGTCCATCGCGTAGCGCCGCCCGGTCTCGGGGTTGATCGAGGAGGGGCCGGTCGATCCCTGACAGCCGCCGAGGCAGTTGGAGCCGATAACGTAATAGTGGCTGGTGTCGATGGGCCTACCGGGGCCGACCACCGCGTCCCACCAGC
>CAYQTM010000278.1:0-3317 GCA_964420355.1 uncultured Opitutales bacterium | reverse complement strand
ACCCCGGCGATCCCGGTCGCCGCCCATCGGAGCGCCTTCGCCGCGCTCGCGCCGGTCGCCACGATCCGGCGCGCCGCCGCCAGCCGAGCGGGGTGGACGCCGATCCCGCCGCGCCGCGCCACCGCCGTCGCCGGGCTTGCCCCGACCGCGCTCGCGTGACTCCGCGGGCGCATGGCCACCAGAGCCGCCGCCACCGGATGCAGATTTTGAAGTCCAATCCGGGCCGAAGCTCAGATTTTCGAGTTCCGACAAATCGACCGAATTTGTCTCTGTTTTTTTGGGGTCGGGCTGTTGGTTCTCCGCCATTCCGCTGATAATCGTCTTGCAGCTTATGCAGAAAAATACGCCCCGTCGATGAAAACTCTGGAAAATTTCTCCGGAGCGAAAAGCAAAGGGATGTGACTCACCCCCGCTGCGCTCGAGAGTCGGAGAAGCGGAGAGTCCTCATGCTCAGAACTTAGAACGGATAGCTCAGAACTTTTTCTGACTTGCCTGGCCTCAGAAGCCGGCGACGGAGACGGGTGCCGCTTCTTTTTGGGCGGCCTTGAGGTGGGCGTTGAGCGAGGCCGCGATGAATACCATTTGGCCGCCCATCATGAGTGCTTGAGCCTGCCCGTCGTCGCGGACAAACTCATAGGGAATCAGTGCTTCGACGTCTTCCGGGAGGTTCCGGGGGTCGGCTTTTTGCCAGAAGGAGTTGCCCTTGTTGAGGGAGAGGAGGGCGTTCTTCTCGAATTCGCTAATGTTGGCGGGGCGGTTGCTGCCGTCGTTGCGGCGGTAAACTTCGAGGATAGAGCGTCCCCGCGAGTCGTAGATAACATGGAGATCCCAGCCCGCAGAGTATTTTACGCCCTCGAAGTCGCGGGAGGACATGCCTTCGCCGGTGTCGGACTTATAATAGATGACGTGCTCGACGCGATCGGGCAGGTTGATGAAGTGCCTTGCGAGCGGGGAATCCCCGACCTTATTGGCGATCATGTCCTTGTCGTAGGTGCGGGCGAGACGCGAGGACTCGAGGCGTCGCTCGAGATCCATCCGGTCTTCGCCGATGCGCGCCTCGGCGGCGGTCAGGGTGAGGGCAAGGAGGCAGAGTCCGGCGAGCAGACGCCGTGGGAAATCATAGATATGGGGCATGTCGGAAATGACAGCAAAGGACAGCTAATGGTTCAATCACAATTTGAGAGATGAGCTAACCTAACCTTTTCTTGTTCAGGGAAAGCTGTGCCGCGAAGCATTCTTGCAAGCGCCGCCTCAGGACTCGAAGGACTGGCGGAAACTGGTGGGGTTTTCCGATTTGAAGAAGGCGGTTCCGGCGACGAAGGTGTCCGCGCCGGCTTCGCGGCAGCGGGGGCCGGTCTGGAGGTCGACGCCACCGTCGACTTCGATGCGGAAGGCTTGGCCGCGCTCACGACGCCACCCGGCGATGGTGCGGATCTTGTCGAGCATGGGCTCGCGGAAGCTCTGGCCGCCGAAGCCGGGCTGCACGGTCATCACGAGCACCAGCTCGACGTCGTCAAGGAAGGGCAGAATGTCCTCGGCAGGGGTGTCGGGGTTGAGCACGATGCCCGCCTGACAGCCGAGTTGGTGGATGCGCTCGAGGGTCTGGGCGATGGGGTAGCTGGGCTCGACGTGGATGCTGATGAGGTCGGCACCAGCCTGCGCAAAGGGCTCGACGAACTGGTCGGGGCGCGCAAGCATGAGGTGGGTGTCGAGGAAGAGTCCGCAGCCAGCCTCGCGCAGCGCCTGGAGCAGCCCCGGCCCGAAAGTGAGGTTGGGCACGAAATGCCCGTCCATTATGTCGAGGTGCAGCCAGCGGCAGCCGGCGTCGGCGATCTGCCGGGCGGACTCGGCGAGCTTGGCGGGGTTGCCGCCGAGAATGGAGGGCGAGAGGATGGGTTCCGGTTCGGACATGGTGGCGTCAGGCTTCGGCGACGGGCGGCTGAGCGAAGAGGGACTGGATTTGCTCGATGAGCGGCTTGAAGTCGGGGTTGGCAAGGATTTCCTCCATATTGCCGGCGCTGTGGATGCGGATGAATACCTGCTCGCTGTGCGAAAATTCGAGCTGGAAGTCGAAGAAGGACTGAAGGCGGGCGACGGGGTTCATGTTCTTGGCTCCGGTCTCGCGCGCAGCGACGGGCTCGCCGCCCAGCAGGTGCCACCAGAGCACCTCGACGTTCTGCCCCTGCGCCATCTCAAAGGTGCGGCGCTGCGCCTGATTGAGCAGCTCGGGGTAGATGCGGAAGGGCGTGGGGTCGTTGCGCGCGACCAGCTCTGCGCCGCTGCCGATCCAGCAGGTGTCGGGCGTGTGGCCGAAGACCTCCCAAGGCGACATCTCGCGCGGTGCCCAAGTGGCGATCCAGACGAAGATTTCCTCGCCGCCGCTGGCGACTTTTTTGTAGGTCATGGCGGTGGGGCGCAGGATGTCCTCGACCGCCTGAAGCTGGGACTCGGTTTCGGCGATGGGGATGTCCTCGACCGCAAGGCTTTCGGGCAGCACCTCGAAGAGCGCCTCGGGGTCAGTGTAGTCGGCGAAGTGAATCTCCGGCTGGCTGAAGAAGTTGGCGTGAACCTGAAAGCCGGTGGCGACCAGCAACACGAGGCCACCGAGGATGAGAATGAAGGGTTTCATGGCGCGTGGAAATCGATGGGGCTGAGTTGGGTTTCGATAACGGAGTTCTTTCCTAGCATGGTTTGGAGCTTTTCGCAAAGCTTTTGCGTGGGCTGCTCGGCGGGCGGAAGGAGGAAGCAGGTGCTGCCGCTGCCGCTCATGTACAGTCGCAGGCCGGTCTCGGCATGGATGCGGCGGGCGAGCGCCGGCAGGGCGAGGTATTTGCCCCAGACGGCGGGTTCCATGCTGTTGGCGGCGAGGGCTTCCAGGGGCGCACAGGGGTCTGCCAGCCAGTCGGTGACCCATCGCTCGGCGGCGACAGGTGGGATGTAGGAGGCGGCGGGATCGCGCTTGAGGCGGCGGAAAGCCCAGCCAGTCGGCACGCCAAAACCGGGCGTAATCAGGATTATGGGGCGCCGGCGCAGGCGAGCGCAGGCATCGGGCAGCAGGGGTTCGACCAGCTCACCGCGACCCCGCATCACCACGGGGCAGTTATCCAAAAAGAGCGGGCAATCCGAGCCGAGACGCCCCGCGAGCGTGTGCAGCGCCGCCGCCGAAAGGGGTTCGCCGCAGAGCCGCTGCATCGCGCGCAGAGCCGCCACCGCATCGCTGCTGCCGCCGCCCAAGCCACCGCCCATCGGCACCCGCTTCTCCAGCCGAAAAACGAAGCGCTCGCGCACGCCGCTGGCCTCGCGAAAGGCCACCGCCC
>CAYQTM010000277.1:0-3321 GCA_964420355.1 uncultured Opitutales bacterium | reverse complement strand
TCACCGTGCATCTCCGAGCATTCGTGCGACCGAAGATTCAATTGAGGGTGAATGGGCGTCCATTACAGGATGGGTTTGTGTGAGTGTAGCTTCGCTGCGTTTTGATTTCGAAACGGATGTGGTTCTGAAGGTCTTTGCGTCGTAGTGACGCATCTCGAAAACAATAAAAATGGATAAAAATGAATGCGCTAAATGAAATGAGTGAGGCAGAACTAAAAGGCACGATTGGCGGGATTGCTCCCGTCCTTTTTGTTGCGGTTGCATATAAGAGTCTAAAAGTCACTGTGGTGGCAAAAGGGACAGGTGCCCTTGCAACAGCGGCGGGCGCAGGCGGTTATGTCGGATACAAGGTAGGCAAGGGAAGTTCAGACGATTGACGATTAAAGAGGAAGCTCGGGGAGATTCTCTCTCCGAGCTTCTTTTCCTGTGTTTGAACTGGTATTTTCGAGAAGAAGGGCCGGACATTGAAATACGCTGAAAGCTTGGAAGTTACCCTGAAAGATCTCAGGTCATGTGCTGTCTTCTGCTTTCTGCTGATCGCGTTTTTGGCTTTTAGCCTAGGTCTTAAGGCTATCGATCCGGAAATCGCCTCGGATTCACCGCTGCTTGGCGGAAGTTGGCTTATTTCACTCTATATTGATTTCTTACTCTTAACTGTCTATTTCTCAGTCTTCACATCTAAATGGAACAGTCTTAATGTTGAGGGTGCATTCCCAGCCGAGAAGTCTGAATTGTTGAGCAATGAACGATTTGGAGTTCTTCTTTATCTGCCTCTGATATTTCTAGCGGCTTTAGGCGTCCGTGAATACTTACCAAACACATGGAACGCTTGGACAACTGCGGTTGAACGCACCAATCTGCCCTATGACCGTTGGGATAAGGAGACTCTCAGTTTTTTGAGGGAATCGATCTGTATAGTTTTTGTGGCGCCCGTAATCGAAGAGCTGATTTTTCGCTATGTTTTGCACTATGAGGCCCGAAGACGATTGGGCAGATGGTTTGGAGGGCTCGCTGTGACAGCTGTTTTCTCCTTCAGCCATGCTGATGTGGGAACGTGGATGAGCACTTTAGATTTTGCCTTCTTTTTCGGGTTTGGGGTTTATCTATGGTATCTTCGGGAGGCAGAGGGGATTATCTCCGCAATCGCATTTCATCTCTTTTTCAACGCCGTTGCGATTATCTTCGCCTGGCTCGTGGTCACGGCATGAGACATCAAAAGGAACAACGACTCGCCCGCGCGGTCTGCGCACGCGCACAGGGGGCCAATGACTGCGGGGCGGTGTGTGTGGCGTTCATTGCCGCACGGATGGGGCGCAAGGTATCGCTGGCGGCTTTGCGGCTGGCGTGTGGGACGTCGCCGGCGGGGACGACGGCGCTGGGGCTGCTCGATGGTGGGCGGTTGGCGGGGTTGAGCGGGAAGGGTTATCGGCTTGAGGCGGGGGAGATCGGGCAGGTTCCGGTGCCGGCGGTCTTGCATGTGCGCACGGCGGAGGATGTGCCGCACTATGTCGTACTCCTGGGGGTCGAGCCAAACGGTGGTTTGCGGTTGATGGATCCAGCGCGGGGAGCGCTGGCACGCTGCAGCCGGGAGGAATTTGTGAAGCGCTTTCTCGGCGTGGCGCTGGTCTTCGCGCCGGCTGAGGACGGTGCGGTGGCGGCTGGGGTGCGGCCGGGGCGGAGCCCGTGGCGGCGCCTGCTGGGGCTGCTGCGGCCGCACCGTAGGCTCGTCCTGCAGTCGTTTGTTGGGGCGGTGATGATGACGATCCTCGGGCTCGCGACAGCGTTCTTTGTTGAGCAGTTGATCGACCGGGTGCTGCCGCAGGGGGACCGCCGGCTGCTCATGCTGCTCGGCTTTGGGATGGTTGCAGTGCTCCTCGTGCGGGCGGCGATGGGGTGGCTCCAGGGGCGACTGGCGCTTCGCCTCGCGGAGGAGGTCGATGCATCCCTCGTGGCGGGCTACTACCGGCACCTCATGCGCTTGCCACAGAGTTTCTTCCAGTCGATGCGGGTCGGTGAGATGGTGGCGCGCGTGGGCGATGCGGTGATGGTGCGCGAGTTCCTCACGAGCACGCTCGTCGGGCTCATTCTCAATCCGCTCGTGATCATCTTTTCGCTCGGGGTGCTCTTTCTATATTCGTGGAAACTGGCCGTGCTGGCGCTCGCAATGTTGCCGGTGTTCGGGCTCTTGCAGTGGCTGAATCACCAGCTGCAGGGGCGGCACCAGCGCACCCTCTTCGAGCGCGGGGCGGAGCTGGAGGCGCAGATGGTGAGTTCGTTGCAGGGGCGCACGCTGATCCGCGATAATGGTCTCGAGGGCGATACCACCCTGGAGCAGGAAAACCACCTTGTCCGCCTCCTGCGCGGGGTCTGGGGCGCGGGCAAGAGCCAGCTCGCGGTCGGGACGGCGGGGCTGCTCCTCACCCAGGGCTTCATCCTCGCGCTGCTCTGGTGGGGCGGCCTGCTGGCGCTTCGCGGCGAGATCACGCCGGGTGAGCTGATGTCGGCCTTCGCCCTCGCGGGCTATCTCGCGGGGCCGATGAGCACGCTGCTCGGCCTCGGGGTGAACGTGCAGGAAGCACTCGTCGGGACCGAGCGTCTCTACGAGATCCTCGACCTCGAGGCGGAGCGTGACACCGGCACGGCGGTGCTCACCCGCGAGCTGGCGAGCCGGGACCTGCGCCTCGAAGGCGTCTCCGTCCGCCCGCCGGGGGCGGGGCCGATCTTGCGGCAGGTGAGCGCAGTGTTTCCCGCCGGGCGGGTAACGGCGCTGGCCGGGCCCTCGGGGTGCGGCAAGAGCACCATCCTCGGACTGCTCCAGCGGTTGCATGAACCGAGCGAAGGGTGCCTCCTCGTCGGCGGCGCGGACTTCAGTCTCTTCACCCGCGAGAGCCTGCGTGCGGCGCTCGCGGTGGTGCCACAGAAGATCGAGCTGCAGCGCGGCACGATCCTCGCTAATCTCGCCCCCGGCGTGGCCCGGCCCGATATCGAGCGGCTCGTCGCGCTCTGCCGGGAGACGGGGCTGATGGACTTTGTCGATCGCCAGCCGCAGGGCCTCTTGACCCCGCTGATGGAAGGCGCGCCCAACCTCTCGGGGGGGCAGCGGCAGAAAGTCGCAATCGTGCGCGCCCTTTATCGCGACGCACCCATCGTCTTGCTCGATGAGCCGAGTTCAGCCCTCGATGCGGAGGCCGAGGGCGCGATTGTCGCTCTGCTCGAGCGCCTGCGGGAGAAAGGGCGCACGGTCGTGCTGGCGGCCCACAGCCGACGCCTCTTGACGGCGGCAGATCAGGTCCTGCACCTCGACGACGGCCGCCTGCGCGA
>CAYQTM010000276.1:0-3347 GCA_964420355.1 uncultured Opitutales bacterium | reverse complement strand
GCGGCGTGAGGGCAGGCGGATCTGGCGGGTGCCGGGGGACTGGAGGATGTGGGCGCCGATGCCGAAGTCGCGGAAATCCATCTTGACGGGGCGGATAGACTTGCGCCCGGTGGCGCTCGCGCGGACGGCCAGCCCCCCCTGCGGCTGCTCGATGTAGATGACCGCGCCATGCCCGGCTTCGGCGACGCGCCGCAGCGAGTGGGTCAGCGAGGCAAACCCGCGCGAGCCCTGCCCGCGAAAGAGGTCGCTGAGCACGTTCTCGCTATGGACGCGCACGAGCGTGGGCTCCGGCCCGAGCTTGCCCATCGTGAGCGCGTAGTGTTGGCGGCGGTCGACCCGACTGTGAAAAACGCGCAGGTCGAACTTGCCGAACTCGCTCTCGAAAGCCTCCTCGGCGACCTCCTCGACCAGTTGCTCGCGCCGGTGGCGGTATTCGACCAGCGAGGCAATCGAGATGAGCTTGAGCCCCTTTTCCTCCTTGTAGCGGATGATCTCAGGCAGGCGCATCACCGAGCCGTCTGGGTTCATCAGCTCGCAAATAACGCCGATAGGGTTCAGTCCCGCCAGCACGGCGAGGTCGACCGCCGCCTCGGTGTGGCCGGTACGCTGGAGCACGCCGCCGGGCTTGGCGCGCAGGGGAAAGATGTGGCCGGGCTGCACGGGGTCGTCTGGCTGTGAACTTTCGCGCGAGAGAATGCGGATGGTGTGGCAGCGGTCGTGGGCGCTGATCCCGGTGGTGATGCCCTCGGCGGCGTCGACGCTCACCGTGAAGTCGGTGCGCTGCGATTCGCGGTTCTCGGGCACCATCGGCGCGATGCCCAGGCGATTGAGTTGCCGCTCCAGCATGGGCACCGTGATAATCCCGCAGCAGTCGCGAATCATCACGCTGATCGCCTCCGGTGTGACAAAATCGCCCGCCACCACCAGATCGCCCTCGTTTTCGCGATCCTCATCATCGGTCACGATCACCATCTTGCCCGCCGCGATGTCGCGAATCGCCACATCCACCGGGTCG
Source organism: uncultured Opitutales bacterium (assembly GCA_964420355.1). Lineage (GTDB taxonomy): Bacteria > Verrucomicrobiota > Verrucomicrobiia > Opitutales > JABSRG01 > CAYQTM01. The sequence continues at coordinate 2,332 of CAYQTM010000276.1, read as the reverse complement.
AAGCCCGCTTTCATCCCATCTTCTGCCATGTTCGCGACCATCATGCAGCGCCGACGCCCACCTGACCAGCCGAAATGCAAACATCCCGCTATTGCCTCAATCATTAGAGTGGTTTTCGATGAGCCGTGCTAAGCTGGTTGAGCGACAAAGGCTTGCGGCTCTGCGAAGCTGCACTGGTAAGTGCCGCGAGTCAGTGGAGCAAGTCTTTGCCGCCAAGCAGATTGGTGCGGATCGCAAAATAACACTCTAATGATTCAGGCGCTATTGCATTGGCGGCAGGCTGTGCTAAGATGCTCCGCTTTTCAACCCTCCCTGCCATGGCGAAAGTAGATCTGGAACTCGTAAAAATGATCCTGCAGCGCAACGAGATCGACACCCGAAAGGTGTATGAAATCCTCGAAGACATCAACACCGAGGTCGAGGCGCGCGCCGAGGAGAAGGAAAAGGAGAAGTTGCCCCCGGTGAAGAAGCAGTTTGTCTTCCTGGTGTCCGACCCCCAAGGCGAGCTGGAAGGCAAGGATCTGGTCGGCTGGGTGGTGCAAATTCCCGAGGAAGAGAGTCCGCACACCGCCGAGGAGCGCCTGCACAAGGCCGCCTACGAATACAACATCACCCCCAAAGGTCAGCGCCTGCCGCTCGAAACCGTGGGCGAAACCTGCGAAAACGTCAGCGCCCGCCTCTTCAAAGACCAGCAGATCTGGGTGAAGACCAAAGAGCCGATCCTCGTCGTCCCCACCTCCAACAAAATCCCCAAAGCCGAAGACGCTGGCAAGATTTAAGAGTCCAAGCTTGAAAATCGGGCGCAGATGTCCTTTGTTTACCCTTTAGCCCAACTGTATATCAATGGAAACCAAACCCATTCAAATTCTATTTGGAACCGAGACCGGCAATGCCGAAGACCTCGCGGAGCGCACGCGCGACCGCCTGGTCGAGGAAGGCTTTGAGGCCGAGGTGGAAAACGTGGTCAGCTTCCCCGCTGAGAAGCTGGGCGAGATCAAGGACAGCCACTACGTGGTGGTCGTCATCTCGACCTGGGGCGAGGGCGATCCGCCGGATGAGGCCACCGAGTTCTGCGAGGCGCTGATCGAGGGCGACATGCCGAGCCTCGACGGCCTGCAATACGCCGTGCTCGCGCTGGGCGACACCGGTTATGACGATTTTTGCGGCTGCGGGCGCAACATCGACGAGGCCATGGCCAAGCACGGTGGCAAGTCCTTCACCGGGCGCGTCGAGTGCGATGTCGATTTTGAAGAGCCCTACGAAGATTGGCTCGAAAAGCTGGTCAGCACCCTCAAGGGCTAAGTTCTAACCTCCTTTTTTTGCCGGAGAGTCGGGGCGCGCGAGCCTTGGCTCTTCTTTTTCGCGCAGCAAAACGCTTGCTCAGGTGCGCCGGGTGGGTTACAACCGTTGAATGAAACGATTTTCGATGGGCTTGGCTGGTTTGGCGCTCTTTTGTGCGCTGCTGGGGAGCGGGTGTACGACCGTGAAGGAGAAGGACGGGGTCGAGATTAAGAAGACCCGCAGTTGGAATCCCTTCTCGGCGGTCGAGACCCCGCCGGTGTCCGATTTCGCGGGCTGAGCGAATCTGCGCGGCGCGGGACGGTGGCACTGCTCATGCTGAGCAGTGGTCGCAGGCCTGACGCTGCTCATTTTTTCCATACCTGATGCCCACGCGCCCGACAGAACGCATGACCCCCTCGGCACCCCTGCGGATGCGCCCCATCCGTACCGCCGCCCGCGCCCTCATCGTCCACGAGGGGCGGATGCTCGCGATCAAGATGCAGGACGAGCGCGGCATCTTTTACATCCTGCCCGGTGGCGGACAAGATCCGGGCGAGACCCTGCCGGTGGCGCTCGAACGCGAGTGCCTGGAGGAGATCGGCGCGCGGGTGAAGGTCGGCGAGCTGGCCTATGTCCGCGAATACATCGGGCGCAACCACGGTTTTTCCAAGAGCCATCGCGCCTTCCATCAGGTCGAGCACGTCTTCCACTGCGAGCTGCTCGGCGGCCTCGACCAGAGCCAGGCCAGCGAGCAAGACCGCAAGCAGGTCGGCGTCGCCTGGCTCCCCTTGGAAGACCTCAGCGCCCTGCCCTTCTACCCCGAAGCCCTCAAGGCCTACGTCGAGGACGGCCAGATCAAAGTCGCCCCGCTCTACATGGGGGATATTAATTAGTTCGAAGGTCAAAGTTCAAAGGTCAAAGGTCAAAGGTCAGAGGTCGGAGGTCGGAGGTCGGAGGTCGGAGTTATTTGGGGTCTCTGGAGCATGGCGTGCCCGTTTCTCTGAACTCAAAAATTTCTGCCTTCTGAATTCTGAATTCTGACTTACAAAAA
>CAYQTM010000275.1:0-3365 GCA_964420355.1 uncultured Opitutales bacterium | reverse complement strand
TGCCCCATCGGCGATACCTGAAAGAAGGGCTCAAAAATTTTCTCGGCGATCTCGGGCGCAAAGCCCTGACCGTTGTCGCTGATCTGCACGATGATGGACGGGCATTCGCCGCCTTCCTTGCGCGCCTCGACCTCGATGTTTCCGCCTTGGGGCGTGTATTTCGCGGCGTTGACCAGTATGTTGCTCAGCGCTTGATCGAGGCGCACGGCGTCGCCCATCACCCAGAGGCCGTCTTCCAGATCGACCCCGACCGTGTGCCTGGCCTCCTGAAACTTGGGCTCCAGTCCGCGCAGGATGCGCTGGAGCAGGGCGTCCAACTGGAGCGGCTTGGGATGGATTTCGATGCGGTTTTCCGAGATGCGCTTGAGGTCGAGCAGGTCGTCGAGCAGGTGCGACATGGTGGCGACGCTCCCGTTCATCAGCTCCAGCACCTCGTCGTCTTCGGTCAGCTGGTCTTCGAGCACGCCCAGACCACCGCTCAGGGCGGCCAGCGGGTTGCGCAGCTCGTGCCCGAGAATGGAGAGGAAGTCGTTCTTCTGCTGGTCGATCTGCCGCAGCTCGCGCACCGCCTTGCGCAGCGATTGTTCCAGCTCCTTGCGGTGGGTGATGTCGAGGATCAGCCCGATCACGCGCGGCGGTTTGATTGCATCGGCGGGGAGAACACGCCCGCTGGCCCAGATCCAGCGCACCGCGCCGCCAACCTGCACAATCTGGCACTCTAGTTGGAGCTGTCCGCGCTCCAGCGACTCATTGAACACCCGTTCGACTCGCTCCCGGTCGTCGGGGTGAACGTGGCTGAGGAACTGGTCGTGCGTCCAGTAGGTCTGCTTCTCGGGATAGCCGAAGATGCGGTCGTGCTCGATGGTGCGCTCGGCCTCCATCGTGTTGAGGTTGATTTCCCAAACGCCGATGTTGGCGGTTTCGAGGGTAAAGCGTAGGCGCTGCTCGCTCTGCTGGAGCTGCTGGCGAGTCCGTTCTTCCTCGGTGATGTCATGCAACAGCCCGGTCATGCGGACGGGCTTGCCATTTTTAAACCGCACCGAGCCGTGCGCCCTTACCCAGTAAACCTGAGCGTTCCGCCGGTTGATCACGCGGTAAATCGCGTCGTAGTGCCCGTTGCCACCAGGATCGAGCGCGCCATCGATCGCGGCCTTGGTCTCGGCAAGGTCATCGGGATGCAGCCCCTCATAAAAAGTGTTCAGGCTGATGGGCTCGTCCTGGTCGATGCCCCAGATTTCGCGCAGCAGTGGCTCCCATTCGATCTTGTTCTGGCGGACATCGTGATCAAAGAGGCCGAGCCGCCCGGAGTCCTTGGCCAGCCGCAGGCGCTCTTCGTTGCGCCGCAGTTCCTCCTCGCGGTGCAGCTTCTCCGTGATGTCGGTATTGGTGCCGAAGAAGCGCACCACCTTACCGGCCTCATTGCGGATGGGCTTGGCTCGCGAGAGGAACCAGCGATACTCGCCCTCGCGGCTGCGCAGCGGAAAGGTGTCCTCCCATTCCAGACCGTTGTCGAAGGCGTGCTTCACCTTTTTGACCACCGAGTCAACGTGATCGGGGTGGTGCACCTTCGTCCAGCCCCAACCCTGCATCGCTTCCAGAGTAGTGCCGGTGTAGTCGAGCCAGCGCTGATTATACCAGAAAATCCAGCCCTTTTCGTCGGTCATCCAGGCCAGCTGCGGGATGGAGTTGGCCATGGTGCGGAACTTTTCCTCGCTCTCGTTGAGCTGCTGCTGCGCCTCGCGGGCGCGGATGGCGGTGGAGAGCATGTTGGCGACCGACTGGAGGAAATTGGCATCGTCCTCGGTGAACTTGCGCGGGGCTTTGGTATGCACGCTCAGGACGCCGTAGGGCGGATTGCGGTGGTTGATGACACAACTGATCCCGCTGGTGACGCCGTGCTCGACCAGTATCTCCGTGAACCCAAAACGGCGTTCCTCACTCAGGTTGTCAACGATCACCGGCTTGTCTGCCAGCATCGTGTAGCCCGCCTGTGAGTAGGCCGCTGGCACGCGCGTGTGCCCCTCAGCGCCCTCCTGCCAGCCGATGCCGGCGACCAGCAGGCAATCCCCGCGCTCGGGCTCGTAGCGCAGCACCTTGCAGAAATCTGCCTTGAGCGTGTGCGCCACCTGCCGCACCGTGCGGTGCATCAGCTCCTCGGGGTCGACCCCGGACAGCGCCTGCATCCCGAGCTGCGCCACCACTGCCTGCTGGCGCTCGCGACTCTGGGCACGCTCGCTCAGAAGCTGGGGTTCGGTGATGTCTTGAAACACGATCACCACGCCCTCGACCCGGCGCTCCTCGGTGCGGTAAGGCGAAATGCGGCGCATGTAAACGTGGCCACTGGAATCCGCTTTCTCGCTGCGCGAGGACTCAAAAGTGCGCAACACATTGCGGCACTCCTCGATCAGCTTCTCGTCGATCAGCTCGCGACCCAGTTGGCTGAGATCGCGCTCAAGGTCGCCAGACTCCAGCTTGAGCAGTTGTTCGGCGGCCGGGGTGTAGCGCTGGATCTTCAACTCGGGGTCGAGGAAGAGCACTGGCAGATCGGTGCTGGTGAAGAAGTTCTCAACGTCGTCGTTGGCACGCTTCAACTCCTCAATCTTGGCCTTGAGCTGCGCGTTGACCCGGCTCAACTCTTCATTAAGCGAGCGCAGCTCGCCCGGTTTTTCTTCGTCTGCATCCTCAGCCATATAATGATGTGACCTTAATCAGCCCTACTTCAAAATGCGAGCAGGTATTACCGACGTTCCTTAAGTTGCGCGAAATCGGGCAAGCGATTCAAAGAGTCGCTTTTAAAAAAAAGTTGCCCAGCTCAGGCATCCAGCCCGAGGTCTGTGGCGCTTAACCCTCAGTAGTTTGGATACGATTGAAGTTCTGAAACGCGATATCGATTCGGTCGGGCGTGACGATCTTCGAGTCGATAGCACGCTCCACGTCAGCGTGTGCCGACATCCTCTGGCTCGCAGCCCAGATGCGGCAAGCCTTTTCGCTCTGCTAGTCCTGAGGTGCCGTGGCTTTGGGCGGATCGTAAATGTAACCGACCCCGTGGATGGTGCGGAAGGCCTCTAGCGAGAGGCCGTGACGCCCGTAGTGGTCGCGAATCTTGACGATATACTGGTCGAGACTGCGCGAACGCACGTCCGCATGGATGCCCCATACCGCATGGATCAGGCTCCGCCGCGTCAGCACGGTGTGTGGATTCGAGGCCAGATAGGTCAAAATCCCCAGCTCTTTGCGCCCGATCTTGGCCGCCTCGCCATCGGGAAACTCGATCTCCAGCCGGTTGGGGTTGACCATCGCACCGCAGAAGGCAAACGGACCTTCCGTCAGCTTGGCGTTGCGTGTGATATTGTGATCCTGCTCGG
>CAYQTM010000274.1:0-3373 GCA_964420355.1 uncultured Opitutales bacterium | reverse complement strand
TCAGCGAGGCGGCAGGGTCTGGTAGAGGGTGTAGGCGACGTATTCGCTGAAGCGGGTAGGACTGCGGAGGATGCTTTCGTTGTCTTCGATGGGGATCAGCTTGTGGATGCGCTGGTCTTGAAAGCGCTTGGCACCGGCGATGACTTGCGGTTGATCGGCGTCAAAATAGCTGTCGCAAGCCCAGAGCATGGTGCCTTCGCTGAGGTGGACGAGCTTGCTGCGCACGCCGATGCCCATCGGTTTGTAGGGGTCGAAGTGGGTGACTTCAGTGAAAAGCACGGCGTCGGCGGCGCTCATGCGCGCCAACTCGGGGAAGAGGTTGTGCGGCAGCGGCTCGGTGGAGTTGACCTCGCGCTTGCGGAAGTGCCGCTCCATCGCCTCGCGCGAGACCGGGACGACCTCGAAGCGCATGGTCTTGGTCAGCTCGCTTTGGAAACTATGGTCGAGGCGCTCGAGCAGATCGGCCTCGTAGCCCGGCAAATGAACCGGCAGGACAGCGACCCGCACGACGTCGGCGGGCAAGGCACCATCGATGCCTGTGGTATTGAGCGGGGTGTAGCTTTGGGTCGCCATCAGCTCGGCGCGTTCGACCGTGCTGCGGCAACCGGCCAAAAGCAGAATGGCCAAGCCAAAAAAGAGAAAAGATTGCAAAAACTTCATGGAAAATGGGTGAGTTCGGGGCGCACCGCGCCAGTAATACACTTCGGCTGGCAGGCGGCTCAGTGAAACGCAAAACGCAAAACGCAAAAAGGAGCTTCCGGGCACCGAGCTGCCTACTTCGGCGCAAGACCGGGTTCAGGGGCTCGCCGATGAAACGCCCAAGCTTCGTCCTTCGTCCTTCGCCCACTCCCATCCCTCTATGGACTCTGTGGACTCCTGTTGAAAAACCCTTCCGCTCGCCTGTTGGCTGAGCGGCTCCAATCAGTCGGCCAGGCTCCAGTTGAGGGTTTGGCCGTCGCGCCAGGGACGCACCTCGCCGACCATTTCTGGCACGGTCATCGGTGCTTTTTTCAGGGTGACCGTCTTTTCGGCTGGTTGGATGTCGTAGATGCGGCGGGCGTTGTCGCAGACAAAGGCCGGGAGCTTGTCGAGTGCCCCGTGCTGCTCGAACAGCTCGGCCAGCGCCGGCAACAGCAACGGGGCTGAGAACACCCCGGCGGCACAGGTCTCGCCCGTCTTGGCCGAGAGCGGGTGTGGTGCGCTGTCGCTGCCGAACATCACGCGCGGGTGTGCCTCCAGCGCCAGCTTGAGGATGGCCTCGCGATCCTGCGGCGTCTTGACAATGGGCTTGCAGAACAAATGCGGCTGCAAGGAGCCGCCCAGCAAGTCATCGAGGGTTAGCGACAAGTGATGCAGGGTGATGGTGGCAAAAACATTCTCATGCTGCCCGAGAAACTCCGCCGCCTCGACCGTCGTGATGTGCTCCATGATGATCTTCAACTGCGGAAACTTGCTCGCGAGGTAGTCATAGACCGCGACAAACTCCCGCTCGCGATCCATGGAAAACCCATGCGTCTCGCCATGCACCAGCAGCGGAATCCCCAGCGCCTCCATCCGCGCATAGGTGGACTCGGCGGCCTCGACATTGGGCAGGCCAGTGTCGCTATTGGTGGTCACGCCCTCGGGATAGAGCTTCACCCCGATGATGTGCTCGCGCGCGGCCAGCAGCTCCTCCTCCGAATAATCGCGCAAAAAGAGCGTCATAAACGGCTCGAACGCGGCATCGCCCACCGCAGCCATGATGCGCTCGCGATAGGCGAGCAGCTTGTCGAGCGAGTCGACCGGCGGCTTCAAGTTGGGCATCACCACGGCTCCGGCGAACTGCCGCGCCGTCTCGGGCGCAACGGCCTGGAGCATCGCGCCATCGCGCAGATGCAGGTGCATATCGACGGGCGAATTGAGCACGATCGTATCCATGACCCCAGCCTAAACCATCTGCCCCAAGGCGCAAGCCTGCGCCGCACCCACTCATACCCGCTCGTCCATGCGCGGCTCATGCTTGCGCCACCGAAAAAAATGATTCACTCTTGGAGACGGATGCATTATCCCTAGCCTGTGGTTGGCAATCGCCCGCCGCGCACCAAAGTTGAGTTGCTTTGGAAATCCCAGCCGAATGCGATATGGCTCTTGAACTGAAACCAGAAACACTTGAAAAAATTGAGGCGCTCATCCCGCGCTACCCGCAAAAGCGCAGCGCCGCCCTGCCCCTCTGCCATCTCGTGCAGGAGGATCAGGGCTGGATCTCGCAGGAGGCCATCGAGTGGATCGCCGAGAAGCTGGACTTGCAGCCGATCAATATCTACGAGATCGTTACTTTTTATCCCATGCTGCGCGACAAGCCGGTGGGCAAGCGCATCATCCGCGTCTGCCGCACCCTGCCCTGCGCGCTGGCGGGTTCTTATAAAACCTGCGCGAGCTTTCAGGAAGCCTATGGCGGGCTGGATCTCGATGAGCCCAGCGAGGATGGCGAGGTGATGATCGAGTTTGCCGAATGCCTGGCCTCCTGCGGCACCGGGCCGGTGGTGATGATTAACGACAACTTTTACGAGCAGGTCGGCGAGGACAAGGCGCGCGAGCTGGTCAAACAGATCAAGACAGGCGCGATCAATTGAGTCCTCAATTGATAATTGAGGATTGAGGTCTTGCCAGCGGCGGGCGATTGAGTTTTGCTGGATTTATGGCAGAAACGATGAGCTACAAAGATTTGAACAACGAGACCAAGGCGCTGATGCAAGAGCTGGGCAAGCAATCGCCCGAGCTCATGCAGGCGTTTCAAGGGCTGCACCAGAGCGCCACCAAAAGCGGCGCGCTCGACACCAAGACCAAGGAGCTGATCGCGCTCTCGCTGAGCGTGAAGGCGCAGTGCAATCGCTGCATCGGGATGCACCTGGGGTCGGCCAAGCGCGCAGGCGCGAGCGACGCGGAGATCGTCGAGGCCATCGGCGTGGCGGCATTGATGGGCGGCGGCCCGGCACTCATGTATGCCGTCGACGCGCTCAAGGCGCTCAAAGATCTGAGCTGAGTTTTCAGAAAAATGGGATGGGTTCATTTTTCTAATTGCTAAACCCGTTCCAGCCCCGCAACATAACTATTCAAGCAATCGACTTATGAAGAAACTGTTCCGCTCCACCCTCGTTCTTTCGCTGCTTGCGGCGCTGGCGCTTTCCAGCGGCTGCGCTTACAAAGATTCCGAATACCGCTCGACTGAAGCCGGGGCGCTCGGCATCTTCCGCGTCAAGACGGAGGATTACACCAACCCCTCGCCTGCCTCGATTCAAGTCAGCACCGACGAGATCATTCCGCAAAGCCTGCCCTCGGGCAACAAGGCCAAGCTCTTCTGCAACTTCAAGTTTAAGTTTTAATAGAGTAAAAT
>CAYQTM010000273.1:0-3392 GCA_964420355.1 uncultured Opitutales bacterium | reverse complement strand
CAAGTGCGGCTTCGAGAGCCTCATTCTTAGCGAGCGCCTCAAGCGCGATTTCCATTAAATCATTGGCGTCCACGCCAGCGGCCAGTTTCTCGTGGACTCGCTGCTCAAGGTCATGATTAAGAGACAACTGCATCCAAGCACCTTGTCACGAATCATCTGATTTAGCAAGCCTTCACGTGGTGGTTTGACCCCTCTTGGCGTCCCATACACTCTGCGGCAGACGTTCAAGCTCTTCGCGGATCGTGATGGATGGCGGCCGATGGGCGCGAACGGAGTCTGCTTGATGACACCAATAATTCGTAAAAATGCTTAAATTTGCAAAATAAGTAAAATATACTTGCCTTATTTGATGATTTTAGGAATATTTAGGCCGTGGTCGCGTCGAAACAAGAGCTTTTTTTCGTCCTTCGCCAATTTAATCCTTGGTGGCAGGGATCGCGCAGTAATGATCTGCCCAAATGGCATCGAGCTGCATTTCGTGAAATTTCTGCCTGGATGAAGGATCCGCCTGCTGGTCGTGCCCTGCTACTAACTGGCGCACGCCAAGTCGGCAAAACCACTTTGTTTCTTCAAGCAGTCGAGCGTCTGCTTGCTGCTGGTGTCCATCCAACGAATATTATTTATGCCACCTTTGACCATCCGCTATTCAAGTTAGTGGGTCTTGAGGCGCTGCTTGAAATTTGGAGGGAATTTGAGCCACCCAAGGAGGAGGTGCGCTATTTGTTTCTCGACGAAATTCAGGTGTTGAAAGATTGGCAAACCTGGATCAAGCACCAAGTCGATTTTGATAAGTCGAACCGCATCGCCATCACTGGCTCCGCGATGACCCTGGCCGACGAGGCGCAGGAATCGGGGGTTGGGCGGTGGCAAACGATCCGGCTGGCAACGCTTTCTTTTTATGAATATCTACAGATTCGCCAAGATCCGCTGCCTAAATTGCCTGCGATTGCTTCTTTGAGGGCGTTATTCGACTGGGATGAGAGCGATTTTGTCCGAGTTTCTCAAGCTGCAATGCCGTTAGCTGCCTCGTTTAATGGATATCTGTTGAGAGGCGGCTTTCCGCAAAGCGCAAAAATCGATAGCGTTATGATGGCGCAGAAGCTGTTGCGCGAAGACATTGTCGATAAGGTGCTCAAGCGCGATATGACCGCACTTTTTGGGGTGCGCAGGGTTTTAGAATTAGAGCAAGTCTTCCTGTATCTATGTTTGCACGATGGCGGACTGCTCGATTTGCAAGAGTTGTGCAAGAACCTGGAAGTTAAAAAACCGACCGCCAACAGCTTCATCAGCCTGCTTGAAACCACGCATCTTATTTACAGGCTTTTGCCGCATGGGTATGGCAAGCAGATATTGCGAGCCAAGCCCAAGGTTTACCTTGCAGATCCCGCATTGGCAGGTGGTGTCTTGCTCAAAGGCAAGTCCCTGCTCGAAGATGAAGACGCGATGGCCAGAGCAGTGGAGACGGCTTTTTTCAAGCATGTGTTCACCCGTTATTACAATATGAGCATGCGCTTTTCATATTGGCGCGGCAAGGGAGATAGAGAAGTCGACATTATAGCGGAATCGGGAAGTCGCCTAGTGCCTTTCGAGGTGAAGTATCGAGGCTCGGATCATACGGAATTCAAAGAAGTTCAGGGGATGATCGAGTTTTGCAAAGAAAAGAAGATCGAACAAGGCTATATCATTACCCGAGAGATGCGCGATTTCAGTGTTATGCAGGTGCCGAAATCGGCGATTCGCCTGGCAAAAATACCGGCACCGTTAGCCTGTTTCTGGCTTGGTCAGTCCGAACTCGAATCGGGCAATCATGATGCAGCTTAGATCACCATAACTGAAGCTGTATGTCTCGGCATATTGGTTGCATAATCGCTTGGAAAAGTCATCGACCCCAAGCGCTTCTGCGGCGCGGCTTTGTCAGATGATGAGCATGGCGTCGCCGTAGCTGAAGAAGCGGTAGCGGTGGGCGATGGCTTCGGCATAGATTTCTTTGAGCCATTCGATGCCGTCGGGTTGGTCGGGGGCGAGGAATGCACCCACGAGGCAGAGCAGGCTGGAGCGGGGCAGGTGGAAGTTGGTTATGAGGTGGTCGACGGCGTGAAAGGTGGCGGGCGGGTAGAGGAAGATGTCGGCCTCGGCGGTGAAGGGGTGGGCGGCGTCGGTGGGGTAGGGGAGCGGGTGGCGGCGGCGGAAGTCTTCGAGGCTGCGGACGCTGGTGGTGCCGATGGCCAGGCGAGGCGAGCCGGGCGTGCTGGCGGCAGTGGCGGTCTCGGCGGGCAGTTCGTAGAATTCGGTGTGGAGTTGGTGCGCCTCGACCTGCTCGCTGGCGATCGGGCGGAAGGTGCCGATGCCGACGTGAAGAGTGAGGTCGTGGAAGCGGTGGCCGCGCGTGGCGAGCGTGTCGAGCAGACCCGGCGTGAAGTGCAGGCCGGCGGTGGGCGCGGCGGCGGCGACCGGCTTGGCGGGGTCGGCGTAAACGGTCTGGTAGCGCGACTCATCGGTTTCGGCGCGGAGGTCGCCCTGCTCTCGGCTGATGTAGTGGGGCAGGGGCATCTGGCCGTGGGCGGCGGCGAGGTCGGTCATCGAGCGTCGGTGCGTCTCGAAACGCACCCGGCAGAGGCCGTCGGGCTGCTTGGTTTCGACGGTGGCGCGGGTGTCTTCGGGCAGGGTGAAAGTGGCGCCGACCGGCAGCTTGCGCCCGGGCTTGAGCAGGCAATTCCAGAGAAAGGGCTGCCCGTCGACCGGGTTGAGCAGCAGGCATTCGACCGCGCCGCCCTGGGGACGCCGCCCGGCGAGACGCGCCTTGAGCACCGTCGCGTTGTTGCGGAAGATGCGGCAGGGCTGCGGCAGCAGGTCGGGGAGCTCGGCAAAGGCGTGGTGCGAAATCGTGCGGGTGGCGCGGTCGACCCGCAGCAAGCATGACGCATCCCGTTGCTGGGCAGGCGTCTGCGCAATCAGCTCTTCGGGCAATTCAAAATCCAGTTGGGACAGTTCCATTAGCAGGCAGAAATCCCTACCATAACCCGGAAAGCCGAATTGCAAAGCTTTCTCGAGCGCTTCAGTTGCGCAGGGCTTCGTCCTCGGCATCGATGGAGAAGAGCAGGAGGAGGCTGTGCTGGAGCTGGATGAACCAGCGGGTGGCGAGGCCGACGAGCAGGGTTGAGGCGAGGACATTCAGGCTGAGGCGCCCGTAGAATCCTGCTTCCGCGAGGCGTCCCAGCCCCATCGCGAGGCCGAGTCCAAGATGCAGGAGTAGGTTGAGAACCAGAGCGGCGGCGATCTGTTGGCCAGCGAGGTTGGGGGTCAGGCGGCGGCGCATGGCGAGCAGCGCGGCGATGAGCAGGGTCGAGCCGAGGGTGAGCAGTCCAAAGGGCAACCCGAGCGCGACATCGAGA
>CAYQTM010000272.1:0-3397 GCA_964420355.1 uncultured Opitutales bacterium | reverse complement strand
TTTCTGGCGTGCGGATTTGAACGGGCAAGATGATTGAGGCTGTTTTATGCTCGTGGTCTTCAAGTCCACTTCCAATTCAGGAAAATCGATACCCTTCGCAGAAGACCCGAAAACGTATGTGTACTTGTCTACAAGATACTTCTGAAACTTGTGCTCTAAGTAGGTGCCAACCGCTTTGCCGTCAGTGACGCCGTATAGAGCTGGCTCGTCGTGTGACGACTCCTGTCGGGCGAAGACTGAAGCTTCCCGCTTTAAAATATCGATTGTGAGACTGAGTGGCATGTTTTCTGGTGTTTTATGACGTTCATACGCTCACAAATCATGCAATTTGTCAATGGCGGTATAGGCGCGCCAAGTTGCAGAGTTGCAGAATAAACTGATCGGAAATTCAATTTCGTGGTATCGACTTCAGCTAGCCTTGGATGGGACAACTTGCAGTTGTGGGTTTAAATCCCAGCGCTTCAGGGCAATCCTGGTGCTTCGGACTTGCCGCCGGTTGTGCGAAAGGTTAGTTTTTGAGGCATGATTAACTGCCCCAATATCAAAACCCTCCTTGCCGCCTTCATTCTGCCCGTGGCGGCGGGGATGCCCCTCGTTGCCGCGCCGCTCGACCAGATCAGCCACCTCGAAGGGCTGAACGGCCTGCACTTTAATGTGCTGACCACCAGTTTTCAGGATACTGACTTGGAGCTGCGTCGCGACTTGAGCGACATCGTCGAACTGGAGCTGCGCCGCGCCAAGGTGCCGGTTTTTGAGTTTTTCTCGAATGAGCCCGCGGGCAACGTCCCGCTGGTGGAAGTGGTGCTGGACGTGCAGCGCGGCGCCCGCAACAGCTTCACCCTGCGCCTCGAACTGCGCGACACCGTGGTGATCGAGCGCAACAACATCCGCATTACCGCCACCACCTACGCCACCGAGCGCTCCGGCACCACCCCCAACGCCGACGCCCTCGGAAGCGAGATCAAAAACACCATGCGCACCATGATGGCCGAGTTCACCGACGCCTATCGCGAGGTCAACCCCCTCTGACCACTGCGCGAGAACAGGAGCCCTAAATCTTACTGGCCATTGCGGCGGCGGTGGGGTAGGGAAGGGTATGCACACAGTGTCGATTCCGCGTCCTGAATATCCGCGTCCGCAGGCTCGGCGGGCGGATTGGCTCAATCTTAATGGTGTCTGGTCTTTTGCTGAAGATCCGGCGCGCGAGGGGCTGGAGGCGGCCTGGTTTGCGCGCGAGCGCTTCGAGGAGACGATTCAGGTGCCCTTTTGTCGCGAGGCGTCGCTCTCGGGGATCGGGCGGGATGCGCCGGTGCCCTGCGTCTGGTATAGTCGGGAGATCGAGATTCCGGCGGACTGGCAGGGGCAGCGCATTTTGCTGCACTTTGGGGCGGCGGATTACTTTACCGACATCTGGATCGACGGCCAGCCCGCCGGGGTGACCCATCGTGGCGGCCACACCTCCTTCACTTACGACATCACGCCGCACGTCCGCGCCGGCCAGACCCACCGCCTGACCGTCCGCTGCGAGGACGACCCCGCGCTCGCCAAGCCCCACGGCAAGCAGCGCCGCTACGCCCCCAACTCCAGCGTCTGCTACACCCAGACCACCGGCATCTGGCAGACGGTCTGGCTCGAGCCCGTGCCTGTGAGCTACCTCGAGCGCCCGCGCATCACGCCCTCGGTCGATCGCGGCGGCTTCCTGCTCGAACAGCGGGTGCGCCACCTGGAGTCCGCCTGCACGCTCAAGGCCGAGCTATTCGCCGACGGCCAGCCGGTCGCCGAGGCGCAGCAGCCGCTTGCGATGGATGCGCAGGCCAGCCTCTGGCTCGCCATTCCCGAGGCCACCCGCCGCCTCTGGGAGCCTGCCGACCCCTTTCTCTACGATCTGCACATCGAGCTGCGCGCGCCCGATGGCCGCCTGATCGACCGCGTGGAAAGCTATGCCGGGCTGCGTTCGGTCGCCATTCGCGGCCACCGCATCCTGCTCAACGGGCGCTCGGTTTTTCAGCGTCTGGTGCTCGATCAGGGCTACTACCCCGACGGCCTGCTCACTGCGCCCAGCGACGCCGCGCTCCGCGAGGACATACGGCTCGGGCTGGCTCACGGCTTCAACGGGGCACGCTTCCACCAGAAAATTTTCGAGGAGCGCGCGCTCTACCACGCCGACCGCGAGGGCTACCTCGTCTGGGCGGAGATGCCCGACTGGGGGCCGGAGTTCCAGCGCGACGAGCCCAAGGAGATCAACGCCCGCTGGATCGAGGAGTGGCTCGAAAGCATCGAGCGCGACTACAGCCACCCCTGCATCATCGGCTGGTGCCCGCTCAACGAGCAGGAAGCGCAGAACCCGCAGCACCTCGCGCAGATCGAGACCGTCCAGCGAGCCATGGTGCTCGCCACCAAGCTGGCCGACCGCACCCGCCCGGTGCTCGATGCCTCGGGCTGGATCCACCGCTGCCCCGAGACCGACCTCTACGACGACCACAACTACGAGCAGGATCCGGACAAGCTCGCCGCGCGCTACGCCGATATGCAGGGCTTTACCAACACCTGCAAAGGTGCCGCCGCCAACACGGTCAGCGCCGACGGCAAGCCCTTCTTCGTCAGCGAGCTCGGCGGCATGAAGTGGGTCGAAGGCGAGGCGCACAACAGCGACGCATCCTGGGGCTACGGACGCCCACCGCAGTCGCGCGAGGCCTACATCGAGCGCTTTCGCAGGCAGTGCGCCGCCATCCTCGACAACCCGCGCTGCTTTGGCTACTGCATCACCCAGCTCACCGACGTCTTTCAGGAGAAAAACGGCATCGCCGACTTCCACCGCAAACCGAAATTCGACCCCGAAGCCCTGCGCGCTGCCCAACAACGTCCCGCCGCCATCGAAGCGCCCGATGCCTGAAACCGGCGCAGTGCAGCGCACGGAACCCCGCCGCCGCCCAACTGTCTAATAAAACAAGCGTTCCGGCTCGGGTAAAAAAGTGGCGCAAAGGCGCATTTTTAGGGTTGCCATCGCACGCCGTTTGAGCCGAAATCATACACACAACTAACCCCTTGCCTTAAGGCTAAGTATGACGACTATGACACGACATCCCCGCAAAACCGGCTTTACCCTGATCGAGCTGCTCACCGTTATCGCGATTATCGGCGTTCTCGCCGCGCTGGTCATCCCCGCCGCCAACGGCGTGATTAAAAAGGCTAACCAAACGGCCTCTGCCAGCAATATGAAGCAGATCGCCACGGCTTATATCACCATGACCTCCGGCAGCGGCTTGAGTTCGGTTCCGGTCTCCGGCGACAACGCAGCTTCGAGCGCGGGCGATTGGGCGGAGTTCGTGGCTGAGAATACCGACTTGAATGACGGCAGCCTTTATTTCATGCCATCCGCGACTACGGTCGAGATTCC
>CAYQTM010000271.1:0-3401 GCA_964420355.1 uncultured Opitutales bacterium | reverse complement strand
CCCTCCGCCAGCGGCTTCACCACCGACCGGCCCGCCTTCTGCAAGGCCAATGGCTAGGGGTGTCTGGGGGTCTCGAAGAGCAAGGGCATCGTCACTGGACGCCTCCGCAAGCCCGCCGAGGCACTCACCGCCTCGCCCGCCAGCGGCGCTCCCGCCAAGTCGAGCAACGATGCCACTCTGGTCGTCTTTTCCGGCGACCTCGACAAGGCGCTGGCCGCCTTCATCCTCGCCAACGGCTCGGTGGCGATGGGCGGTAAGGCGACGCTCTTTTTCACCTTCTGGGGACTCACCGTCCTGCGCAGGGATCCGGCACCCGCCGTGCAAGGCAAGTCCTTCATGGACAAAATGTTCGGCTGGATGCTCCCGCGCGGTGCCAACAAGCTGCCCCTCTCACAGATGCACATGGGCGGCATGGGCACCCGCATGATGAAGGATCGCATGGCCTCGAAAAACCTCCCCAACCTGCCCGGTCTGATGGAAGAAGCCCGCCAGGCAGGCGTCCGCCTCGTCGCCTGCACCATGTCGATGGAAGCGATGGGCATCCGCGAGGAAGAGCTCATCGACGACATCGAACTGGGCGGCGTTGCCGACTTCCTCGGTGCCTCCAGCCAAAGCGGCACCAACCTGTTCATATAAGACCGACAAGCCGCATCACCGAGCGAGGCCGCATTGAAGTATTCCACCTCCAAGACGCTTCGCCTCTAAATGGTGCTCAGGGCGGGATTCGAACCCGCACACCTTTCGGCACTGCCGCCTGAAGACAGCGTGTCTGCCAATTCCACCACCTGAGCAGCGTAAACGAGGATTATTGACTCCGCCTATTCGCGGGTCAATTGTTTTTACCCAAAATTTTTCACCTCGATTATGAGGGAGGTTCACACAACCGGCATTTTTCAGGAGGGCTTTTAGGGTTGTCTTATCGGGGTGGGGTGGGGTAAGGTTACGGATTCGGTCAGTGGCTTGACGGCGAGGGACGTTGGGTTATTGATCGTCCATTGTCTGAACTTTTTACAGCTCTGCGCTTTCCTGATGAAGTATAACAAACGACAGCTTAGCTTTGACGATGCCCGCATCCACGCCACGCGCTGCTTTGGCAAGATGTGCTGTGCGCCCTGCAATACGCCCGATGTCTGGGAGGCGAACCGTCCGGGCTTTACGGGTGGCACTTGTCCGGTGACCGATATTCCGGCGCAGAATGTGGCCTTTGCGCAGGACAATGAGGACGCGCGCACCATGGAATGGTGGCGGCACAAGTTCAACAACGTGCTGCACATCATCACGGGCTATTCCTGCAACGCGCCCTGCATGGACGGGCCGGGCTGCGTCACCCAGCACATCGAAAAGAGCCGCGCCGAGGGCAACGAGATGGACGGCGACCCCGAGATGCTGGGGCAGCCGGTGTCGATCCGCGAGATCGAGCTGGCTTTCTCCGAGTGGGGTTACAAAAAGGGGCTGGAGCGGCGCTTTGAGGAGACGAAAAAGGAGTCGGTCGGGCGCAAGGCCGTGGTGATTGGCTCCAGCGTCGCCGGGCTGACGGCGGGGATTCGCCTGCTGTGGGAAGGCTGGGACGTCGAAGTGATTTCGGTCGACCACCTCGGGCTGATGATGGCGATTCCCGACGACCACCTGCCCTATGAGATTGCGAATCGCCCGGCGGAGCAGTTCACGCGCATGGGCGGCGTCTTCACGCAGGGCAAGGTCGTTTCCAGCGAAGAAAAGGCCGCCGACCCCCAAAACGAGCAGCTTTTCACGCCCGCCGAGGTGCAGGCGCGTGGCGATGTGCTGATTCTGGCTCCGGGAACCAATCCGCGCGAGCTGGATGTGCCGGGCGCTGATCTCGATGGCGTTATTCAGACCATCCCTTTCCTGATTTCCGAGAAACGCAAGCGCGCCGGGCTGGATCACCGCGCCTACACCCTGCGCGGCAACCGCTGCCTGCATTACGGCGCGGGCGACACCGCTCACGACGGCGCGCGCACGGTGCAATTCCTCATCAATGACATCACCAACGTGTCGCTTGCGGTGCGCAGTGAGCTGGCGAAGGAGCAGGCCAAGGGCTGGGGCGTCGAAACCCATCCCAAGCACTGGATCAGCACCACGCCGGCGCTCGGCGGCAGCTTTGGCAACACCGTCATCAAGGAGCTGAAGGGGCAGAACGGCAAGCTGGGTGCTGCGGTGCTGCACGACCGCGTGACCGGGCAGACCAAGACGGTCGAGATCGACCACCTCTTCCTCTCGATGGGCGGCCTGGTCGGCAAGCAGCCCTGGGACGAGCTGGGCGTGCGCCTCGAGGACGGCGTGCTGGCGGTCGACGAGAGCGGATGGACGGGCGTGCCGGGCGTTTATGCCTGCGGCGACGCTGTGCTCAAGTCGCACCGGGTCTTCCCATACGTCATCGAGACGGCCAACAAAGTGGTGGCGGCGGTCAAGGCCAAGGCCAACCCGCGCATGGCCGAGCAGGTGGCCTCCTGACTTTTTGGCAGCAAGCGCAACAGTCGAGCAACTCTGGACGCGGCTGGCCTCCGTGCGCCGCTTCGTCTTCGAGTCGCGCGGTGGGGCGGACTCGCGCAGTCACTGGGATGGGGCGGGCGCGGGCGTGGTCGAGCTGTCGAGCGGCGCAGACTGGCTCCGCTATCATGAGCGCGGCAACTTTACGCCCAACGGCGGCAAAGCTATCGCCATCCACAACCGCTACCTCTGGGAGCGCCGCGCCGACCGTCTGGGCCTCTCCCACGAACGCCGCGCCGAACCGGTCTTTCTCTTTGAGCTGCAAGCCGACCCCGAGATCGGCGATTGGCGAACCGTCCAACCCCACCTCTGCGGTCGGGACACCTACCGCGCCCACCTCGGCCTCTGCGCCGATGGCTTCACCCTCGAGTGGCGCATTCAGGGGTCAAAAAAGGACGAGTATCTGAATTACCGCTACCAGTTCTGAACGTTGCGTCTGAAACCGCTCGATGCGCGAGACTGTCGGACTCCTTCGCCCCCGCCAAAAAAAACCGCGAGGCGCTGTGCCCCGCGGGTTTTTTTGAAGTTCGCTTGCGTCGCGCTTAGCCGTAATTCTGCAGTTGATCGGGGCGGCTTGCATCAAATCCTTCTGCTGCAAAGCCTTGTGCGACAGACTCGCGGCCCTAAAAGTGCAGCTTCGCTGACGCCTGAGGCTTTTCGCTAGAAGGCTTTGCGCAATCCATCCCCTCCAACCACATAATTGTGGCTTAAGCGATGCTGACCTCTTTGCAGAGGTAAACGTCTTGAATGGCTTGCAGGAGCTTGGTGCCCTCGGCCATCGGGCGCTGGAAGGCCTTGCGTCCGCTGATCAGGCCGCTGCCGCCGGCGCGCTTGTTGATGACGGCCGTGGTGACGGCGTCGGCAAAGTCGCTGGCACCGCTGGCACCGCCGCT
>CAYQTM010000270.1:0-3407 GCA_964420355.1 uncultured Opitutales bacterium | reverse complement strand
GACGGGGCCGGAGGTGTTGAAGCTGGATTGGGATACTCGGTCGCTGACTGCCGAGGACTTCGATGGCGATGGGCAGCGCGATCTGGCGCTGATCAACAATGATCGCGGGCGGATCGAACTGCTCCTGCGCAAGCCCGAGGGCGAGGCGGCGGCGGCGCGGCAGCCGCTGGATGCGAGTCGGTGGAATCCGGAGTTCAGTAATGCGCGCTTCCGGCTGGAGAGCGTGCTGGTAGGGCATGGGATGTCGGCGCTGGCGGCGGGCGATCTGCTGGGCGATGGCGCACCGGAGTTGATTTTTACGAGTCCGAGCAAGGGGCTGAGCGCCTGGGAGCGTCGGAATGGCATCTGGGAGGAGGCTTGGACTTTTGACCACTACGAGCCGGCTGCCTGGCCGGGATCGCTGCTGGTGGGCGACTTCGATGGTGATGGGCGCGATGACGTGGCCAGCCTCGGCGAGGGCGTGTTTCACTTTTTTTATGGCCGTGAGGATGGTGCGCCCGAGGGAGTCGAGCGCCTGCAACTGGCCGGTCGGTCGCCGATCGGCCCGGTGCTGAGCGACATCGATGGCGATGGCCGCGCCGATCTGCTCTATGCGGCGGCGGGCGAGCCGCGTCCCATGCGCGTGCGCCTGCAAACTGCGCCACGGAGCTTTGGGCCGGAACTGAGCTTCGACCGCGACAGCGCGGGCAAGGTTTACGAGGTGTTTCAGGACGCCGGGCAGACGCGCATCGTGCAGGTCGAGGCGATCACGCGGGTGATCGAGATTTTCGAGCCGGTGCGGAGTGGAGCAGGGGAGGGCACTTTGACCCTCGACGCCCTGCAACCGCAGATTTACCCCGTCGAGCAGGCGGGGCGCGAGGCTCCGGCTTACGCGACGGCAGATTTAGATGGCGATGGACTGACCGATCTGGCGGCGAGCAACCCCGGTGCGGCTGGGCGGCGCATCTATCGCGGGCGCGCCGACGGCACTTTTGCGCCCGCCGAGACCTTTCCTTCCCTGCGTGGTGTGAGTGCGCTGGCGGCGGGCGACTTCCGCAAGCGCGGGCAGAACGAGCTGGCGCTCATCAGCGCGAGCGAAGAGGTGCTGGGGCTGGCACGCTGGGTCGAGCCGGGGCGGCTGAGTTTTCCCGAGATCATTCCGCTGCGGTTAGAATCAGAGCTGGCGCAAGAAGCCGATGCCGAGGCAAAGCTGCCAGAGCGCACGCCACGTCTGCTCGCGACAGTCGAAGAGGCGCGCGGGCGTGACCAGCTCGTGCTCGGCATAGCGGGCGAAGAGCGCGGCTCGTTCGGCCTCGTCGAGCTGCAACACGGCAAACACGGCTGGAGCATGGAGCCGCTGATCGAGCTGGAGGACGTGCGTGACCCCGAGTTTCTGCGCCAGGCCGACCTCGATCAGGATGGCGACGCCGACTGGCTGCTGGGGGTACGCCGCGCGCCCGCCCGTATTATTCTACAAGGGGACGACGGCCTGACCCGCTTTCAGGATCGCTCCGGGCTGATCGACAGCCTGTTGAGCGACCTCTCTGCCGAGCGTCTGGGCAGCGGCGACATCGATGGCGATGGCCGCCCCGAGTTGTTTCTCGCGGGCGAGGGCTTCATCCGGGCGCTGCGCATCGAAGACGGCCAGTTGCGGCTGGTCGATCAGGTGAATGCGCGCGACAGCTCGGCGCGCCCCACCGGCGTGCTGGCGCTGGAGGCGCTCGCGCAGAACGGCGCGCCCGGCATTCTGTTTTACGACGAGGCCGCCTCCGAGCTGCAACTGCTGGCGCGCGATGACCGCGGGGTCTTCAGCTTTGAGGCCGCCCGCGAAACCGGTTCACTCGACCTCGTCCGCACCGAGCGCCTGAGCCTCGGCAAGCCCGCGCGCCCAGCCATCGCGCTCTACGGGCGCGAGCGATTCTGGATTTTGCCGCTCGACGAAAGCGGCTGGGAGATGCAGACCGTCGCGCGCATCGAGTCGGAGCTGGAAGACGTCAGCCACGGCTACGTCGCGCCCGCCGACCTCTCAGGCGACGGCCAGCCCGAGCTGATCGCGCTCGATGGGCAGACGCATACGCTGCAAATTTTCCAGCGGCAGGACGACGGCTGGGAGAGCGTGCTGCACTTTCAGGTCTTTGCCGAAAACCCGCACTATCGCGGACGTCGAGGCGGCAATGTCGAACCACGCGAGGGCATTTTTGAGGATGTCACCGGCGACGGGCTGACCGACCTGATTCTGCTGACCCACGATCGCGTGCTGATTTACCCGCAGGGCAGGGCACCCGAGCAGGCCAATCTGGACGCCCAGCGGCAGGAATGAGACACAGTATCGGCGATACTGAGACAGAGTATCAAGTCGTTAAAAATCAACGACTTATCGCATTTTTTTGCTTGCGCGTATGCTGATCCATGCTAGGTTAGAGGTCTTATGGCAACAGAAACCGCATCCAAAATCGAAACCTGCAGCGCTTGCCGCTTCTGGAAAACCACCGATCAAATGAATGGCGAATGCCGTCGTCGCGCGCCTCAGGCCGTTGTATTCAACGTGACCAACGAGACTCGCTTCCAGACGCAATTCCCAGAGACCGCCAAGGAAGATTGGTGTGGCGAATTCCAGGCCAAGGGCTGAATGATTACGAAGGATTTTTAGGAATCCCTCCGTCGGATTGAATAGCTGAACTTTGCTCAGCGCCAATTCGGCGAAGCTCGATGAAAATCGGGCTTTTTTCTTAAAAAATGTTTGCGACTGAATCTTAATTGCAGCTATACTCGTGACTCAATCTCAAATCCGAGGTCACGATGTCCGGTAGCCCCCAACAAGATTGCCATATCACCAGCTTATCCGCCGAGCTGATTGCTCAGGTGGATGAGTTGATTCAACAAGCGCCGCCCAGCGCGAGTTACCTGCTGGATTGTCTTCTGGATCTACGCCTGATGCTCCTGCGCCGCGCTCATGCCGGCCAATGCGTGGAGTGCTTTTTCAAAGTCACTGAAGGCTGGAAGCATCAAGAACCCGAGGCGCTACGCGCGCTACGAAATTCCCTCGCAGCACTGGTGGAAATCGTCGGACTCGACGCCAAACAGCGCGAATGCGTCAAGCTGCCGACCCGCCTCGACGCCGATACACTCGAAAGCTTCTGCCTGCGCATCATCGGCGAAGTCCAGAAACGCCGCGCCGAACTCGGCCCAATCGCCAGCCTCGAATTCCGCTTCAAGGCCGCCTGAGCATAGCAGCGACTGCAAGTTGTTGAATCTCAAATTAGGACTGTCCATTTTTACCGATGGTTCTTCGCGATTTTTAGTGGATCAAGTGGGATATGGGATTTCGAGTTTTCCGGCTACAAAGTAAAGCATTGTGATTAGGTTCTTATTTGTGATCTGTCCTGAGAAAAGTGGACACGGGATTCCTTTACCGAAAGGATTCCCAC
>CAYQTM010000269.1:0-3411 GCA_964420355.1 uncultured Opitutales bacterium | reverse complement strand
GGCACTGAACAGCGCATAATCAGGCGGAACCAGCACCGTGCCCGCTTTTGCCTCGTTGCCTTCCCAAAAATTCACCTCGACCACCCGCCCGCTAACCTCTGGGCGCACCGTAATGCCCTGCGAGGAGGTCAACTGCCCATTAGACTGCACCGCATCACGCCGCTCCGAATAGGCCACCTCCTCGACCTGCACCGCCGTCGCCGGACGCCCGCCGCCACCCGACCCGCCGCCCGCAGATTCCTCCTGCGCAAAGAGCGGCATCACCTTGGGCAGCGCCAGCAAGCCCACAATCACCACCAAAATCGCCACAAATAGGACACCTTTCGCGTTCTTCATGCTAGCAGAGGTAGCTACTTTTCAGCCAACCGCAATCTGTGAGCAAAAATAGCGCCACAATCCGCATGGCACACGCCGCGCGCCACATAACTTTCTAATCGCCCGAGGCGACCCGCGAATGCGCCTGACGCAGGATGGTGAGAAGGTGCTCGGGTTCGACGGGCTTGGGCAGGTAAGCGTAGATGTTTGCCTCTTTGCAGGCCGCGCGGCTTTCGTCGGTGACATCGGCGGTCATGGCGCAGAGCAGGGGTGCCGGAGTGCCCTTCTTCTGGGCGGCTTCCAGGATGCGCTCGGCGGCTTCAATTTCGCTGGTTTCCGGCATGTGAAGGTCGAGGAAAATCAGATCGCGGGGGCTGAGCGCCGCCTGGTCGACGGCGGCCTCGCCGTCGCTGACCACCTCGACATCGCTATAACCCATTGCCGCGAGCATCTTGCAGATCACGCGCTGGTTCACCTCGTTGTCCTCGGCGACCAGTATTTTCAGCGGCCAGCGCTCGGCGGTCTGCGGATCGAGCTTGCAGTGGCAGGCGGCATCGCTGCACGGGCGCTGGCAAGTCGGCCCGTCGGCCAGTGCCTCCATCACCTGACGGCGCAGGGCATTCGGCTGGATCGGTTTGGCGAGCACAGAGTGGATGGGCAGCTCACGCACCTCTCGGGGGTGGTGGTCATACGAGGACAGGAGTATAATGGGGGGCAGCGATTCGCAGCATTCAGCGAGGGCGCGCACCAGCTCGACCCCCGACTGCTGGGGCATGGCGTAGTCGGTGATGAGCAGGTCGAAACCGCCGCCGCAGATCTTGCGCCGCGCCAGAGCCGGGCTGCTCGTGCTCTCGCAGAGGAGATCCCAGGACGCGAGCTGATGCTCCAGCATGGAGCAGTTGCTCTTGAGGTCGTCGACCACCAGCACGCGCTTGGTGCGTGGCTGCCAGGGTGGGCGTGTGGGATCTTTCACCCGATCCTCGTCGCTCGCGCGGTCGAGCCGCAGCTCGAAACTGAATGTCGAACCCACCTCCGGCTCGCTTTCGACCGAAATGTGCCCATCCATCAGTTCGACGATGCGCTTGGTGATGGCCAGCCCCAGTCCGGTGCCGCCAAAGCGCCGCGTGATCGAGCCATCCGCCTGCACGAAGGGTCGGAAGAGGCGCTCCTGCACATCGTGGGTGATGCCGATGCCGGTGTCGCAGATGCTGGCCGACAGGCACCAGACCTCACCGTCCGGCGCGATGCTCAGCCGCAGCTCGACCTCGCCCTCCTCGGTGAATTTCACCGCGTTAGAAAGCAGATTGAGAAAAACCTGCTTGAGGCGGGTGGGGTCGCCGCTGACGCGCGGTGGCAGGTCGTCGGGCAGTTTGCATATCAACGCGACATCCTTCTCACGGGCGCTGGGCGAGATCATATTGATCGCCTCGTGAATCGTGTCGGCGAGGTTGAATGCCTTGGACTCAAAGCTGAGGTGGCCAGCCTCGATTTTTGAGTAGTCGAGGATGTCGTTGATGATGCAGAGAAGGTCGTCGCCACTGCTGCGAATGGTGTCGAGAAAGTCGCGCTGCTCTTCGTCAAGTTCGGTGTTCTCAAGCAGCGAGGCCATCCCGATGACCGCATTCATGGGCGTGCGAATCTCGTGGCTCATCGTGGCGAGGAAGGCGCTCTTGGCGCGATTGGCGGCCTCGGCCTGGGCGGCAGCGGCCTTGGCGTCGGCGATGGCTTCTTCCAACTCGCAGTTCGCGTCCTGCAGTGCCTGCTCCATCTCGCGCCGCTCGGTCACATCGCGGGCGTAGCCGACCGTGCCGATGACCTTGCCCTCGGCGTTGGTGACCGGCCCCTTGAAAGTCTCGAACCAGCGGCGCTCATTGCCCTTTATCACCGGCTCCTCGTGATGCATTGCCTTGGCAGTAAGAATCACACGATCATCGTCCTCTCGGTAGCGTTTTGCCAAATCCTCCGGCCAGACATCGAAGTCGGTCTTGCCGCGCACCAGAGCAGGGTCGCCAGCCTTGCAGGTGTGAGCAAAGGGTTGATTCACCGCCAGAAAAACGCCACTGGTATCTTTCAGCCAGACGAGGAACGGAAAGTGGTCGATGGTCTGCTGCAAGTAGTGCTGCTGGGTCTCGGCGACCTTCTCATTGTGCTTGCGCTCGGTAATGTCGCGGCTCACGCCCAGCAGACCGATGATGGAGCCGCTCGAAGACTTGAGCGGTGCCTTATAGGTGTCGAGCAGCACCTGCTCACCCGATGGATAGGTCACCCATTCCTCATTCTGGCGCGGCATATCATGGGACATCATGATGCGATCCTGCTCACGGAAAAAGAAAGCCACATCCGGCTTGAACAGTTCAAAGTCGCTGCAACCAACGATCTCATCGCGTCGCTTGCCGATGAAATTCGCAAAGTTCTCGTTGCACCCCATATAGACGCCTTGCACGCTCTTGAAAAAAATCAGATCCGGGATCGAATTGATCAGCGCCGTCAACAGCGCCTCCTTACGCACCAGTTCGTTTTGCGCCGCCTTGCGGTGCGTGATGTCGAGGTGGATGCCGCGCATGACCCGAGGCTCGCCGCGCCAACTGCGCTCGACGATCTGCCCGCGCGCCTGCATCCAGATCCAACGGCCTTCACGATGCCGCATCCGAGTCTCGATTTCATAATACGGAGCCGCTCCCTTGACGTGCTCTTCGATCGCCTGCTTGGAGGACTGAATGTCGTCGGGATGGCGAAACTCGCGCCATTCCTCGATGGTTTTGGGGTCGAGGTCGGAGGGCTCATAGCCGAGCATGGCCAATGAGCGTTCGCTGATGATGGTGCGCCCCGTTTTGAGATCCCACTGCCAGACCCCGACATTGCTGGCGGTGAGAAAGCGGTTGAGGTCGTGGATGTCGCCGCCCTGCATACACTCGCGGTCGTAGCCGGGCACGCGGATGCCAAAGGTCGCCAACCAGCGGGTCATGGGCGTCAGCACCCGCCCAAAAATAAAGCCCAGCAGCAAGCCGAGGCAGAGGAAGCTGGCAACCACCGAGAGATGCCAACCCTCCATAAAGTGCCAGACATGGACATGCTCGGTCGATGCCCGCGCAACCA
>CAYQTM010000268.1:2669-3437 GCA_964420355.1 uncultured Opitutales bacterium | reverse complement strand
GGCCAGCGCAATCAGAGGCACGGCGAGCATGCGGCGGTGCCAGCCATCGAGCAGCAGCGGTAAAAACAGGTTGCCCAGCGCGTGCGCTATGGCCAGCATGAGCGGCATGACCAAGCTACTTTTGAATGGCGCACGCGGGCGCATGGGGCAGGCGATTCAGGCGGTTGCCGCTGAGCAGGGCTGCGAGATCGCGGTGGCGCTGGATGTGGGCGATGCGCCGTTGGCGGTGGACAACTGGCGGGCAGCGGGCATTGAGGCGGTGATCGACTTTTCGCACCACGATGCGACCGTGCCGCTGCTGGAGCAGGCGGTGGCGGCGGGTGTGGCCTGCGTGATCGGCACCACCGGACACACCGAGGCCGAGCGCGCGCGCATCGAGGCACTGGCGCGCGAGACCGCCGTGGTCTTCGCCGGCAACTACTCGCTGGGGGTCAATCTGCTGATCTACCTGACCGAGATCGCCGCGCGGGCGCTCGACAGCAGCTTCCAGCCTGAGATTCTGGAGGCGCACCACCGCCACAAGAAGGACGCCCCGAGCGGCACCGCTGAGCACCTGATCGAGGCCGTGCGCGAGGCACGGGCGCTCTCGCGCGAGGCGCTGCGACACGGGCGCGAGGGGATGGCCGGGCCGCGTCCGGAACAGGAGATCGGCGTCCACGCCATTCGAGGAGGTGACATTGTGGGCGAGCATACTGTGCTCTTCGCCGGCGAAGGCGAGCGCGTCGAACTCACGCACCGCGCCACTGACCGCGCCATTTTCGCACGCGG
>CAYQTM010000268.1:0-2659 GCA_964420355.1 uncultured Opitutales bacterium | reverse complement strand
AGGGCGGGGACGTGGGCCATGTCCGGGCCGAACCGGGCGAAGGCGGGGGCGGCGCACCCACGGACCGCGCCCCTGACCGCGCCATTTTCGCACGCGGAGCCCTCACTGCGGCCAAGTGGGCGACCAGCCAAAAACCCGGACTCTACACCATGCGCGAGGTGCTGCAACTCGGCGCGTGAGCAAGACGCCCGCCCGTTACTGGCCGCGCTCGCTGACCTTCTCCAAGCGCCCTCGGTAGAGCACCATCAGGGTCTGCCCGTCGCGTTGCAGGCGCTCGAAGCCCTCCCAAACCAGCGTTGGCGTGCCATCCTCGCCGGGTTCGATCTTCTCCTTGGTCTGGCGCAGCATCGCCTCACGCGGATTGAGCGGCAGCCAGACGATCGTGCCGTCCGCCCAACGCCCCTGATAGCGCCGCGTCTCGCCATCCTGCTCGATCTCGCTGAGCAGCCGCTCGTTCAGCACAAAGCTCCGCGACTGCGCGTAACTCAACTCGCCGTCCTTGTCATAAACCGAGACCCCATGCAGCACGCCCTTTTCCCACCAGTAGCGCTGCTCCAGCGAAAAAGTGCGCGAGGAATTCGTCCCGCTCAGTTCCAGCGAATACTCGCCCGACCAGGTGCCCTCGTAGGCACCGAGCACCTGCCGCGCCGCCTGCACATCCTCGGGACTCGGCTCGGGTTGCCCGTGGGCGATCAGCGGCAGCAGCAGCCACAGCCAAGCGGCATGTCGCAGTGCAAAACTCATGCGCAGTGCGCTTAAGGTAAGTTCTAAATCGCGCCCTCGTCGGTGTCACCCGTGCGGATGCGTATCACCGAATCCAGCGGGCTGACGAAAATCTTGCCATCGCCGATCTTCCCGCTGGCCGCCGTCTTCTGGATAGCGTCCGTCACCTTGCGCACCGACTCGTCGGGCGTGGCGATCTCCAGCTTCACCTTGGGCAGAAAATCGACGGTGTATTCGCTGCCGCGATAGATCTCGGTATGCCCCTTCTGGCGGCCAAAGCCTTTGACCTCGGTCACAGTCATGCCATCGACCCCGGCGTCAGCGAGGGCTTCTTTCACGGCATCGAGCTTGTTTGGTTTAATAATGGCGGTAATCAGTTTCATGGGTTTTCCTTGTTACCGACTAAGTTTTACCAATTTAACCTAAAGCTCAAGCGGTAATTTCAATCAGTCCCATTTTCGCGCCCCTAAAAGCTCAGGCGCAGGCCGGTCTGCACGTGGCGTCCGGCGAGGGGCACTTCTTCTTTGGTGAAGGATACGTGGTTGCGGGCGGTTTCGTCGAAGATGTTTTCGAGGCTGGCGAAGATGCTGAGGTCGAGGTTGTCGCGCAGGGGCAGCTTGTAGGCGGCGTCGGCGCTGACGAGGGTGTAGCTGTCGGTCGGCTCTTCGAGGGGAGCTGTTTTAGTTTGCTCGCCGGTGTGGGTGACGGTCAGGCCAAACTCGGTGGCCGCAGTGCGGTGGCGGAGGTCGGCGCGGAGGCTCCAGGGCGGGATGCGGGGCAGGTTGACGTCGCGGTCGGTATCGCGGGCGCGCACGTAGTCGCCGCCAAGCGTGAGGTCGAGGACGTTGCGCGCGTCTTCCAGTAGGTGGAAGATAACCTCGGCCTCACCACCGTAAAAAGCGGCCTCGCGAGCGCGGAAGGTGAACACATCCAGCCCGTCCTCCTCCATGTCGGTGGGTTCGAGGCTAATGTAATCGTGGTAATTGTTGTAATAGAGACTGACGTTGCCGGTGATCCGCCCGCTGCGCTTGCGCAAGCTGGCTTCGATGCCGGTCGCCACCTCCTTGTCGAGACCGGGGTCGCCGATTTCAAAGGCGCGGGTGGCGGCATGCGGCCCGTCGGCGAACAGTTCGGTGGCGGTGGGCAGGCGCTCGGTGCGGTGCAGGTAGAGCGCGGCTGTCCAGCCGCTGTCGCGCCAGTGGTGCAGCAGGCCGGCGCTCGCACTGAAGGCCGTGCCGTCGTAGTCCGGGGCATCGCCATCGACCTCGATGTCTTGATGCTCCAGGCGTGCGCCGACTTCCAGCGCCCAGCTATCGCTCAGTTGAATATCCTCAAACCCAAAGACGGCGAGCTGCACGGTCTCGCTGGGCGGCACAAAGGCCTCCGCACCAATGGCTTCGAAATCCTCATGCCAGGCGTGGACACCCCAGACACCCCGGCTGCCGTCGCCGTGACTGTGGGTCGCCTCAAAACGCCCCTCGATCGCTTCCTTTTCAAAGGTGGTGCCCACTTCCTCCCCTTCAAACTCGGTGTGCTTGTAATCCGACCAGGCCGCCCGCGCCTCGAGGCCGTCGAAAAAGCCCGTCTCCAGCTCCAGACGCACCATCCAGTCGATCCGATCCTGCTCCAGATCAATCTCCACATCGCCATGCTCATGCTCATGCGCCTCCTCTTCGTGCTCATCGTGGTCTTCCTCATGTTCGTCCTCGTGCTCGTGGTCATCTTCGCCGTGGACATGCCCGGCGGGCACGCCATAGCGCGTGGTGAAGCGATTGTAGCCGAGGCGAGTCGTCAGACGCTCATTCCGCCAGCCGATCCCACCCGCAAAGGTATTCGCCCGGAGGTGACTGTTCGCCAGCTCCGTCTCCGAGTGCTCGTGGGCTTCTTCGTGCTCCTCCTCATGCTCTTCCTCGTGTTCTTCGTCGTGCTCGTCGTC
>CAYQTM010000267.1:0-3450 GCA_964420355.1 uncultured Opitutales bacterium | reverse complement strand
GGGGCGCGCCACACCGCCGCCGGCCGCCGCCTTGACCTGGGCGAGCGCGGGCGCGGGCAGCTCCAGCCGCCGCGCGATCTCGGCCATCCCGAGGTGTATCGCCGCAAAATTATCGACGAGCGTGCCATCGAGATCATACAAAACCGTCCGAATTGCCATTTGCCCAGCCTAAGCGACTTCCGCTCATAAAGAAAACTCCGAAATGCGTGCGGCGCGCTTTGCATTGGCAGGCCGGGTTTTGTGCTCAAGACAGAGGGCGTGTCGGGCGACTTTCTAGGCTGAACACATCCAAGGATCGCCGTGAACGAGCAAGTAGAGGGCACATTACTTATCAGAGCTGACGCCAATCCGGCGATCGGCAGTGGCCATGTCATGCGGCAGCTTGCGCTGGGCGGCTATTTTCAGGAGCAGGGCGACAGCGTGCATCTGGCCAGCCAGCAGTGTCCCGAGGGGCTGATGGAGCGCGCCGCCGAGCTGGGTTTTATCCAGCACGAGCTGGATGTGGTGCCGGGTCAGCCGGGCGATGCTCATGCCACGGGCAAGCTGGCCAAGGAGATCGGCGCGGAACTGGTGGTGGCCGATGGGTATCACTTTGGCCCCTCGTTTCAAAAGATCATGAAGCAGGGGTATGCGCCGATTTTGATTTTTGATGACTACGGGCACTGCGAATACTATCCGGCCAATTGGATCGTCAACCAGAACCGCTCCTGGCAGAGTTCATTTTATGAGCAGCGCGAGCAGGGAAGCCAGCTTTTGACGGGCACCGAGCATGTCGTTTTGCGGGCGGCGTTTCGCAGTCGCAAGCCCACCGCGCGGCGTTCGATCAAGGAGGCTGAGCGCCTGCTGGTGACTTTTGGCGGTGCCGATCATCGGGGCATGTCCGCGCGGGTGGCGCAGGCGCTGCTCGATTTTCCGCCCGAGACCCCCTTGCAGGTGCGTCTGCTGATCGGGCGCATGGCCGAGACCGAGGCGCTGGAGCCGCTGGTCGGCAAGCATGGCGCGGTGGAGATCGAGATGGTGCGCGACGAGGGCGAGATCATCGACCACTTGGACTGGGCAGATTTTGCACTTTCGGCGGGCGGCACCACGGTGTGGGAGCTGCTCTATCTGGGCGTGCCCTCGCTGATTTTGCTGACCGCAGGCAACCAGACTTCCAACTGCGAGACCCTCGCCACCGAAGGCATCCTCAGGTCGCTCGGCCCCGCCGAGAAGTTCGACCCCGAGACGATTGCCGAGCAGGTGAACGCCCTCGCGACCGACCCCGAGCGCCGGGCGCTCTACTCGATCAAGGGGCGGCAGATTGTCGACGGCAAGGGCTGCGAGCGCATCTTCGAGGCGATCCACCAGCAGACCGAGAACAAAGATGGGCGCTCGCGCGAGGAGATTTTGCTCGAAAGCTTCCTCAATCGCAGCCGCAAGTTTTGAGGCGTGGGCTGGCGTGCGCCACGGTTTTTAGCGTGCGATTTCGAGAATGGTGATGCTGGCGGCTGGGAGTTCGAGGGTGGATTCAAGGGCGATGGCCTCGGCCTTTTCTTTGTATTGGCCGGGCGAGACGAAGGGCTTGCCGGTATCGAGGGACTTGCCGGTCATGCGGTAGAGGATGGCCTGCTCGGGCGCGGGGTCGGCGAAGTCGAGGCGCACGGTTTGTGGGTTATTCTGGTCGCGGTTGATCAGATGCAGGTAAATCGTGTCGGCGTCGGCAGTGGCCACGGCGTCGATCAGGCTGACGGGCGCTGAGCGTCGGAGGCTGCCCATGCTGACGCGCCGTTCGGCCTTCGGCGCGCCCTCGAT
Source organism: uncultured Opitutales bacterium (assembly GCA_964420355.1). Classification (GTDB taxonomy): domain Bacteria; phylum Verrucomicrobiota; class Verrucomicrobiia; order Opitutales; family JABSRG01; genus CAYQTM01. Next base: position 1,659 of record CAYQTM010000267.1, on the reverse strand, counting down.
TTCGACTGGGACAAACTGGTCGCCGCTGTGCTCGGCGTAGAAGCCGGTCACGCGCCCGCTCGGCAGGACAAAAGGTTCGGCCTCGCCGGAGGGGTCGGCACGCACGCCGGTGATCATCCAGGTGTCGCCGACCATCATCGACTGGGTGGCCAGCTCGATGTGCTCGGCCTCGCGCAGCATGGCGTGGAGGAAGCCCGCGACGCCCAGACCGCGCGCCCAGAGCTCGGCACCGTGGCGCTCGACGCCCCAGCCATTCCAGTTCCACTCGGTCAGCACGACTGGCCAGTCGTTGTCGCGTGCCAGCGACCAGGATTCCGACTTGAGGATGGAAAGACCATCGGCGTCGATATTGGGCGAGGCCACGACGGCGTGCCAAATCTGGTTGGCGCTGAGCAGGTCGACGTCGACTTCCTCGCCATCGAGCTGGAAGCCGTCGACAGCCCATGGGCGGTAGATGTGCACCGCCGCAAAGTCGGCTGCCGCCTTGATCTCGGGGTCGCTCAGCCACGCCTCGAACCACGGTAAATGCTCGTCGTCCCAGGTCACCGCGTCGACGATAATTTTGATGTCGGGGTCGATGGCGCGCATGGCGGCAATCATTTCCAGCAGCTTCTCCTTCACCAGTGCGATGAAAGCTGCCTCGTCTTCGGGCACGCTATGGTCGAGTCGCTCACGCACCCTGTAAGTCCCTTTGAGCCAGGCGACCCATTCGTTGCCGATCTGGAAGTAGGTCACATCGTGCGGCTTGGGGTGGCCATTCTTTGCGCGGAGTGCCGGCCAGTCGGGCATGCCCTCGGGGAGATCGGCACCGAGCGGCGCATTGCAGTAAGCGACCATTCCGGCGGCCATTTCTGCCGGGCTGAGCGGTGGGTCGACGCCCCAGACCGCCGGGCGGAAGCTGGTCACCACGAGCGGCTCGGCATCCAGATACTCACAGAGCCGAAAAAACTCCTCCCAGCCGTACTCGTAGCCCTCGACGCGCCCGGCCTCATCTCGAAACGGTGAGTGATCGAGCATCACTGTCCAGTCGATCAAGCCCGGCACGACCATGCCGCCGGGGAAGCGAATGATGCTGGGGTTGAGCTCGGCGAGCGCTTCGAGCACACCCGGCTGGAGGTGTGAAGTCTCGCCAATCAGCGCGGCTTCTGGGCCGCTTTCGCCTTTCTTCCCGACGTTTAACCGTTCCAGAAACTGGCCAAAGAGTAAGGGCGACACCGCATGAGTCGGTTGGCTTGCGACCCTAATGGTTGTGTCGCCTTTTAGTGTGGAGCTGGCGATGAGTAAAAATAGCAGTAAAATTGTGCGCATGGATCGGAGGATGGGTTATTGGGGCATGTCAGAAAGCAGTGCCGTCCGCGCATTGTTGACGCGTCAGTCAGGCCAGACAGCCCTGTATAGATACAGTGCTGAATCGCTCGGATTGTCCAGTTTGAAAAGTCCCTTTTTGCTGCCGCGTTGTGGCTTGGCAGGTGGACTGCTGTGCGGGCGTTACAAGCGATGTTGCCATCTTTGTAATGGATCCGCTGGGTCGTCCTTTCAGGGCTCTTTGGTGTGGAGCCTCTGGATCCCGGGGCGTTGCCCCGGGCTTACCATGGATCGCCCCTTTGGGCATGTGCGTCAAGTTAGCGGCGGGGAGCTCTTCAGAATCGATTCTTTTTG
>CAYQTM010000266.1:0-3487 GCA_964420355.1 uncultured Opitutales bacterium | reverse complement strand
GAGGCTTCCTCAAACGCGGCCTATGAGCACCGGGGCTTATGCTGCTCAATGATTTCCATGAGCTTGTCTAGCATGACTCTAGTCGAGCACAACGGTCTTGTTGTTATATACAAGGATGCGGTGGTCGAGGTGCCAGCGAACGGCTTGGGCGAAGACGACTTTTTCGAGGTCGCGCCCTCGGCGGATTAGCTCGGGGACGCCGTGGCGGTGGCTGACGCGGGTGACGTCCTGGTGGATGATCGGGCCGGCGTCCAGCTCAGCGGTGGCATAGTGAGCGGTGGCACCGATCAGCTTGACGCCGCGCGCGTAGGCTTGATGGTAGGGGCGTCCGCCCGCAAAGGCCGGCAGAAAAGAGTGGTGGATGTTGATGACGGGGCCGCCAAAGCCGCGCAAAAAGTCGTCGCTGAGCACCTGCATGTAGCGCGCGAGGATGATTAAATCGACCTGCTCGCGCCGGGCGATCTCCAGCACCTGTGCCTCGGCAGCCGCTTTGTTTTCCTTGCCGACCGGCACGTGGTGGAAGGGTAGGGCGTAGTGGGCGCAAACGTCCTCCAGCGTGCGGTGGTTCGACACCACACCCACGAAATCGCCCTTCAGCTCGCCCGCCTTCCAGCGCAGCACGATGTCGTGAAAGCAGTGGTCGATCTTCGACACCATCACCAGCACGCGCGGACGCTGCGAGGCCAGCGCCACGCGTGTCTCAAGCCCCAGCTCGGTCTCGGCGACCCGCGCGAATTCGGCGGCCAGTGCCTCCAGGTCGTCGTCCGGCTGCTGCGCCCACTCGATGCGCTGAAAAAACACGCCCGCCTCGTGATCGTGGTGCTGGTCGGCGTGCAGCACGTTGCCGCCGTGCTCGTAAATCCAGCCAGCGGTGCGCGCCACGATGCCCGGGCGGTCGCTGCCCCACATCAAAGCAATCAAGGTGTCGCGCGTCGTTTCCATCCTCCAGCAATAGCTGCGCCGCGCTGCGGCGACAAGCCTTGAATTTTGGTATCAGGCGTCGGCGAGATGGAGCGGTGGCTTGCGCAACTCCATGGGATAGCGGCGCTTGCGGATTTCCACCTCGGGCTGGGCACCGTCGGGCAGGGGCGCGAGCAAGGCCGAGCCGATGGGGTGTTGCAGCACGGGCGACTGCGTGCCCGAGCGCACCTCGCCGACCTGCTGGTCGCCCACGAAAACCGGCGTGCCCTCGCGCGCGATCCGCCGATCCTGCAAGATAAAGAAGTGCAACTGGCGGGTCTCGGGGTTGTCGGCCTGTGCCTGCAAGGCCGCGCGTCCGATGAAGTCGCCTTTTTGCAACTTGACTGCCCAGCTGATGCCGCCCTCGATCGGCGAGATGTTTTCGCTAATCTCGTGACCGTAAAGCGGAAAGCCGGCCTCCAGCCGCAGGCTGTCGCGCGCGCCCAGCCCGACCAGCCGCAAGCCCTCGCTTTCGCCCGCCTCGAGAATCGCCTCGGCCAGCCGCAGCGCATCATCCAGCCGACAATAAATTTCGACTCCGGTCTCCCCCGTGTAGCCGGTCGCGCTCAGCCGCACCGGACAGCCCGCCACCTCTTGATCGCGAAAACGAAAGCGCTTGAGGGTCGAAGCCAACTGCCCCTCGGGGCAGAGCGCATCCAGAATCGGCCGCGCCCTCGGCCCTTGCAGCGCCACCTCCGCCCCCTCCGCCCACCCGTCGCGCACCTCGCAGTCGAAGCCCGCCACCTGCTCCTGCATCCAAGCCACGTCCTTGGCCGCATTCGACGCATTCATGCAGATAAAGGCTTCGGTCTCGCTGACATAATAGACGATCAGGTCGTCGACGCAGCCTCCATCGGGGTAGCAGATCGGCGAATAGACCGCGCGCCCCGGCTTGAGGCGGTCGACCCGATTGGTCAGCAGGTAATCGAGGAAGCGCCAGGTGTCGCGCCCGCTCACCACGGCCTCGCCCATGTGGCTGACGTCGAACAGCCCGGCGGTCTGCCGCGTGGCGGTGTGTTCTTCCAGAATCCCAGTGTATTGTACGGGCATTTCCCAGCCGGCAAAGGGCACAAAACGTGCCCCAAAGCGGGCATGAAACTCTTTAAGAGGGGTCTGACGAAGCGCTTCACTCATAAGATAGGGCGTGGCACCGGCCACGCAAGCCACAACCCTGCCCAAGCTGGCGCTGATTATCAAGCCCGAGTCGCAATTAAACGCGGGCAGGCTTTCGGCGTTCAGGCTTGGCGCAGGGAGCTGACCAGCGGGCGGGTCGAGGCGAGGATCGCCGGCCAGACTGAGGCCACGAAGCCGAGTACGGCGGCCAGCCCGAGGCCGCTCAGGGTGGCGCTGAGGCTGGGCGTGAGGGCGAGGGTCAGGCCTTCGTTGCCGAGGGTGAAGCTTTGCAGGCGGAAGAAGAGCGCCGCCGAGCCGCTGCCGACCAGCCCGCCGATCAGCCCCAGAAAGAGTCCTTCCCAGAGCATGATGAGGCCGACCGCCAGGCGCGGGTAGCCGATGGTCTGGAGAATCGCGCTCTCCTGCACGCGCCCGCGCGCCGCCAGCAGCAGGGCGTTGGCCACCAGCCCGAGGACGGCCAGCACCGCGCCCAGCCCCAGCCAGCGCGTGAAGCTGATCATCTCGATGAGGTCGCGGGCGGTCTGAGCAAAAAAGGCTTGTTCAGGGCGCGTATTGGTCGGCGCGGAGTCGCTGGCAAAGAGCGCGTCGATCTTGCCCGCCACCGCCTCCATCTGGCTGGAGTTGCTCACCCGCACATTGAACTGCGTCACCGTGCCCAGCCCTACGCGCGAGGCCTGCTGGAGGAAGGGCAGGTGAACGTAGGCCACGTTATTATCCTGCGCCAACGGCGAGCGAATGATCCCCGCCACCCACACGCGCACGCCCACCGCCTCGAAGGTGTCGCCGGGTTGCAGGCCGCGCCGCCGCGCAAATGGCGGGCCAGCCAGCGCGGGGTCGCGGCGGCTCGTCCAGTCGCCGACCGGGCCGGCAAGCACTTCCAGTTCGGGGTTGTAGTCGGGCAGGGTTTCGGGCGGCACCCCGCGGAAGGTGATGACGTCGAGGCTCGCGCCGCAGTTGTTGACCGTGATCTGGATCGGCACCACCTCGGCCACGCCGTCGATGCGCTGGATTTCGCTCAGGTAGTGCTCGGGCAGACGCGAGGTCATCGGGCAGAACCGGTTTTCGCGATAGACGACCAGCGTGTTCTCATCTGCCTGACTCTGAGTGACTTGCGCGAGCGAGTGCTGCATGGTCTGCACCGCCGCATAGAGGAACATCCCCGCTGCGACGCCCGCTATGGTCAGCAGGCTGCGCACACGGTGCCGGGTGATTTGTTTGAGCGCGAGGCTCGCGAGGGCGGTGTGCTTTTTCATACTAAATTCCGTATATGCTAAAATTAGACAGTAGCGGCCTGCTGCTCGATCAGTTGCCCTTTTTCGAGATGCAAGGTGCGGCTGGCGGCCTTGGCGGCCACGGCATCGTGCGTGACCATGACGATGGTTTTGTCAAACTC
>CAYQTM010000265.1:0-3487 GCA_964420355.1 uncultured Opitutales bacterium | reverse complement strand
AATGCTAAGTTTTTGAGTATCAGTAATTCATACCATTCCCGTAAAGAGCCCTGTGGTGCGTTTTTTGAGATCCTCTCTGGGTGAGTTATGCCATGATGGGTGCGTGGTTGCGGGCGCAGTGTTCGATGGCTTCGGCGTCGATCTGGAATTCGCGCATGAGGCGTTCGGGGCTGCCGGAGCGCGGCGCACCTTGCACGGCGAGGTGCTGAAATATGCAATCAAAGCCCGCGATCTCGCTGGCGACGGCTTCGCCGAGGCCGCCTTCGGGGTAATGATCCTCGATGCAGATGATGCAGTCGGTTTCCTCGGCTGCGCGGCGCAGGGTTGGCACGTCGAGCGGCTTGACCGAGTAGAGGTCGATCACGCGGCAGTGGATGCCTTCCTCGCGGAGGGCGTCGGCGGTTTTGAGCGCCTCGAAGAGGGTGATCCCGGCGCTGACCAAGGTCACGCAGTCGTCTTCGTGCTCGCGCAGGGTGTGGGAGCCGCCGATGACGAAGTCGGTGGAGGGCTCGTAAATCACGGGGGTCGCGCCACGGGTGAGGCGCAGGTAAATCTGGCCGCGGGTGCGGGCGGCCTCCTGCACCAGCTTGTCGGTGGCGACGGCGTCGGCGGGATAAAAGACGGCTGAGCCGGGCAGACTGCGGAACATGGCCATGTCCTCCAGCCCCATCTGCGAGGGGCCGTCTTCGCCGATGGACACGCCGGCGTGCGAGCCCGCAAACTTAATGTTGGCACGCGAAAGGGCGCTCATCCGAATTTGGTCGTGCGCGCGGCTGAGGAAGGAGGCGAAGCTGGAAACGAAGGGCAGGTGCCCCTGAGTGCTGAGGCCGAGCGCCATCCCAACCATGTTTTGCTCAGCGATGAAGCCCTCGACGTAGCGCTCGGGGAAGGCCTCCTTGAAAATCTCGGTCTTGGTGCTGTTACTGACCTCGCCGTCCAGCACGGTCAGGGCGGGAAACTGCTGACCCAGCCGCTTGAGCGCCTCGCCATAAGCCTTGCGAGTAGGCACCTCCTGACCGATCTCGTAGGGCGGGTCGCTCAGCACGCCGCCGAAGAAGACGTCGCGCTTGATGTTGTGGCCGGGTGTCTCGGGGCGGTGGACGCGCGGGGTCGCGTCGAGGTCGAGATTGGGGAGGGCGGCGAGCGCGGCTTCCTCGCTGGGGACGGGCTTGCCGTGCTTGCCCTCGGCACCTTCGAGGTCGGGCACGCCCTTGCCTTTGACCGTGCGCGCGAGGAGGATGGCGGGGCGGTCGGTGACGGCGGCCTGACGATCGAGCGCGGCGGTCAGGGAGTCGATGTCGTGCCCGTCGACCTGCTCAACCCACCAGCCAAAGGCCTCGAAACGGCGCTGATAGACGTCGAGGTCGTGCCCATAGCGGGTCTGGCCAGTCTGGCCAAAGGCGTTGACGTCGACCAGCGCCTTCAGGCCGTCGAGTTCGAGGAAGCTCGCCATCTCGGCGGCCTCCCAGACGGAGCCCTCGGCCAGCTCGCCGTCGCCCAGCAGCACGAAGGTGCGGGTCGGGCGCTCGGCCTTGCGGGCGGCGATGGCCATGCCCACGCCTGCGCTTAGACCCTGCCCCAGCGAGCCGGTGGCGACCTCCACCCACTCGTTGCGCGGGGTCGGATGCCCCTCCAGATCGCTCTCGAAGCGGCGCAACTGCTCCAGCTCTTCGGCGTCGACCAGCCCGGCCTCGGCCAGCACCGCCCAGAGCGCCGGGGCACCGTGCCCCTTAGAGAGCACAAAGCGGTCGCTGGTGTCGCCATGCGGGTGCTCGGAGTCGATCCGCAGGGTGTGAAAGAAGAGCGTCGAGAGCAGCTCGGCGCAGGAAAGGGAGGAGGTGGGGTGGCCGGAGCTGGCCGCCGAGGTCTGGACGATGGCATCGCGGCGGATGCGGTGGGCGAGGGTCTGTAAAGTTTTGGTATCGTTGGTCATAAGCGCGGTTGGGTTCACCCAATCGGTGCTTAAATTATGCCAATTTGTCGGGCAAGAGCGATTCGAGGCGGTAGCGGCGGCTGGCCTTGAGAAACGCGGGGTTGGGCGGCTGGACGAGGCGGTCGCGGGCGGCGGCGGCGTTTTCGCGGGTGTGGATGTGCGCGGGCGGGGTGGCAGCGGCGCGGGCACCCTCGGCGAGCGCGGCGGCCTGGCTGCCAATAAAAATGCAGGTGTCCTCGGGGCGAAAGGGCAGCGCGGCAACGGTCTCGCGGTGGAGCCGCGCGGCCTGCTCGCCCAGCTCTTCCATCGAGCCGATCACCCAGGTGCGCGCGCCGGAGGGCGTGGCGGCGTCGAAGGCGGTGGCGGCATCGGCGAGCGAGGCGGGGTTGGAGTTGTAGCAGTCGAGGTAGTAGCGGCGCTCGGCGAGCGTCTGCCACTCGCCGCGCTGGGACGAGGGCTGCCAGCCGCCCAGGCGGTCGGCGAGGGCGTCAGCGGGAATGCCGATCCGCAGCGCCGTCCCCAGCGCCAGCACGGCATTGGCGCACATGCCGGGACTGAGCGGCGGCAGCTCAAAATTGTGGCGCTGCCCGTTGGCGGTCTCGATCCAGAGGCGCTGACCGCCTGCGCGCGGTTCGAGGCGATAGCGCAGATGCACCGCCGCGCCTGCCGGTGGGACTTCCTCCGCTGGCAACGCGATGGCCGCCGGAGCCGCCACCTCGCGGAGCGCGGCAAATTCATACGCCTGCGCCGAGCCGAGCAGCCAGCCGCCCGAACGCAGCGCACGCGGCAGCTCCGACTTCTCCCGCGCGATGCCCTCCAGCGACCCCAGCCGCTCCAGATGCGCCGGCCCGATCATTGTGACAATCGCGAGGTCGGGGCGTATCATCTCGCCCAGCAACCGCATCTCGCCCGGCTGATTGATCCCCGCCTCGACCACCGCGAAGCGATGCCGCGCCGAGTCGATCCGCAGGAGGGTCAGCGGCACCCCGAGCGTGTTGTTGAGATTGGCCTCGGTCGCGAGCGTCTCGGCCTCTCCCAGCAAGCGTTTGAGTAAATCCTTGGTCGAGGTCTTGCCACAGCTTCCGGTTATCCCGATCACCACTCCGTCTGGACGCGCTTCCGCGAAACGCTCGCGCCAGCCCGCCGCGATCCGCCGTAGTGCCACGGCCGGATCCGCCACCACCAACTGCGGTAAATCCACTGCTCGCGCCTCATCCACCAGCGCCGCCGCACAACCCTGCTCGCGCGCCGCCTCCAAAAAATCATGGCCATCCCGCTGCGCCGTCTTGAGCGCCACAAAGCAATCGCCCGCGCCTGCCCGCCGCGTATCAATCGTAAAACCCGTCACCGCCGCCTGAGGACGCCCGACCCAGCGCCCACCCGCCCAAGCCGCCAACTGATCTGCATCAAAACCCTCCATAATCTACAGCTGTGTTAAAAAATCCGGCATGGCGATTCCAGAAGCGCCTCGTTCCATAGCACGGCGGTATTTTTAGCGCTCGGTATCGACTCGCATCAGCTTCACGGGTTTCAGCGTGAGCCTATCTCCCGACG
>CAYQTM010000264.1:0-3498 GCA_964420355.1 uncultured Opitutales bacterium | reverse complement strand
GTCTGGGCTGGGCTGGGCTCGTTTGCAAGGGTAGTCTTGGTCCCCGTGGCTAAATGACGTGCCTGAGAGGGTAGCCGGAGCTTACACACCATCGCCAGATGCGCCCGGCTCTTGGCTCAGTATTGCCATGCCTCATTGCGGCGGTTAACCCAAATAGGCTCGAAGCGTCTCGCAGAGTCCTCGCAAACCAATCGCTTCAACCGCGTCGTTTACAGGATAGTGTTCTTCGCCGCCATAAAGGATGAATGCTCTTTCTGGGTTGAGATCCTGGATGCTCTCATGGAAGCCCCGACTGGGTTTAGGAACGCTGCCTTGCTTTATTTCGATCACCCAGGGCTTGGGTTGACCCGGGAGTTCCAGCACCAGATCGACTTCCGCGCCCGCCGAGGTTCGGTAAAAACTGGCACGGGTCGAGTCCGGCGCTGCCGCAAGCATGTTTTCAATGGCAAAGCCCTCCCAACTGGAGCCAATCACGGGATGTCCGGCCAGTTTTTCAAAATCCCCAATCCCGAGCAGCGCGTGCAACAGGCCACTGTCGCGCACATAGACTTTGGGCGACTTCACAAGCCGCTTCCTGGTGTTCGCGAAATAAGGCGGCAGACGGCGCAGCAGCAGCAGGTCGCAGAGCAGATCCAGATAGCTGTTGATGGTTTTTCCGGTGATCGATAGCGAGCGACCCAGTTCGGCAGCGTTGAGCAAGCCGCCTTGCGAGTGCGCCACCATCGTCCACAGCCGTCCCAGCGTTTCCGCCGGTATGCGAGGGCCGAACTGTGGGACATCGCGCTCCAGATAGGTGCGGATAAAATTGAGCCGATAAACCATGCTGTCTTCATCGCTCGCGGCCAAATAGCTGTCGGGGAATCCGCCCCGCACCCAGAGCTGGGTGAGCGCATCCTTACCCCCGTCTATTTCAAGACAGTCCAGGGGATTCAGCTCAATATACTCAATCCGCCCGGCCAGACTCTCACCGGATTGCTTCAGAAGATCAATCGAGGCTGAGCCTAGAATTAAAAATCGCCCAATCCCCTTCCCATGGCGACGCCCTTCGTCGATGATTCGGCGCATGGGCTGGAAGATTTCCGGCACACGGTGGATTTCATCCAGAATGACCAGCTTGTCCTCATACCGCGAAAGGAAAAAGGCGGGATCGGCCAGCTTCTGACGATCCTCCGGCCATTCCAGATCGAGGTAGATCGCCGCATCCGCATCCTCGATGGAACGCGCCAAAGTCGTTTTGCCCACTTGCCTCGGCCCCAGCAGCGCCACCGCCGCCTGACGGTTTAGCGCTTTTGCCACTTTCTCCCGAATTCGCCGCGAAATCATTATTGCAATATGGGAATAAAATTCCCGTTTTACAAGGTTATTTTCGTAAATTGCTTGATTGACTGAGCGAACGACACCCCAACTGCGGGAATGCGCGATTGGCGTTTGCAAATTGAGGGAGACGGGGATTTGCTTTGCGTTTGTGATGTCTGAGATGCCGATTCGTGTTGTGATGCTTTTTTTGGCGGTGCTGCTGCCGGGTGCGTTGTGGGCGCAGGATGCCGACGTGTCGCCGGTGGATGGTCTGGTGCCGGGCGAGGTGACGGCGGATGGCGAGGATGCGCTCTATCTCTCGCTGGAAGATGCGCTGAATCGAGTCGATGCGCAGAACCTTACGGTGCTGATCAATCGCACGGCGGTCGAGCAGGCGCTCTATGTATTGAAGCAGCGGCGGGCTGCGCTTTATCCGCAGGTCGACCTCAATGTCTCGCAGGGTCGCAGCAAAACCGCTGTGCCCGGCCAGAGCGGGCAGACGAGGAGCCGCTTCAGCGCCGGGCTGGACGCTACGGTGGAGATTTTTGACGCCAACACGCACGCCAATATCAAGCTGGCGCGTCTGGGCTACGACATTGCCGAGCTGGACGCCGAGGACGTGCGGCAGGATATTTACGCGGCGGTGGCCAACGCCTACATTACCCACCTGCGCAACCTCGGGCGGATGATGGTGATCGAGGCCGACATCGAGCGGGCGCTGGTGCTGCTCGATCTCGCGCGCAATCAGTTTAACGCCGGGGTGGCGACCCAGATCGACGTCACGCGCGCCGAGGTGCAGGTCTCGCAAAACGAGCGCGACCGCCTCCAGCAGGAGACCGCGATTTTGCAGTCGGAGATGAATTTGAAGCGCCTGCTCGACCTCGACCTTGACCGCAACCTGCGGCTCGACGACCTGATGGATCGCATCGACGAGCCTCGGCTGACAGGTTACGAGTTCATTCGCGTGCTGGACGACCGCGCGGACTACCAGGAGGCGCTCCAGCAGCTCGATCAGGCGGAGCTGGCGCGGCGGGCGGTGCAGCTCCAGCGGCTGCCCAATGTGTCGGCTTATGGCAGCTATGGCTGGGCGGATAGCGAGCCCTTTGCGGGCAACGACGGCGAGACTTGGAGCATCGGGCTGCGCCTGAACATGCCGATTTTCGAGGGCTTTCGCATCAAGAACGAGCGCCTGCAGGCGAGCAGCTTTGTGCGGGCGCGCGAGCTGGCGCTGCAAGACATCGAGAACACCATCGGTGCCGACCTGCGCGTGGCGCTGCAAGATCTGCGCTCGCGCTACGACCAGATTCTGGTGTCTGAGCAGGAGGTGTCGCTGAGCCGCCAGGAACTCGACCTCGCGCGCAGCCGCTTTCAGCAGGGCGTGGCCGACAACCGTGAGATCATCGACGCGCAAAACCGCGTGGCGCAGGCCGAGGATGCGCTCATCGAAGCGCGTTACCAATACGGCCTGGCGCGCATCCGCCTCGCACACATCACGGGCGACGTGACCGATATTTTAGACTCGTGAGCGCCGCGCCGCCCCTCATTCTGGCCTCGGCCTCGCCGCGTCGCCAGCAGCTCCTGCAAGAGGCGGGGCTGCGCTTCGAGGTGCGGGCGGCCAACATCGACGAGCAGGAAGATCCGCACGGCGACCCCGAGGCGATGACCCGCCACAACGCCACTGGCAAGGCGCGCCACATCGCCGCGCAGGCGCCCGACGCTCTCGTGCTCGGCTCCGACACCACGGTGGCGCTCGACGGGCGCGTTTACAACAAGCCCCGCGACCTCGCCGAGGCGCGCGCCATGCTCCGCAGCCTTTCCGGCCACACCCACTGCGTTTACACGGCGGTGGCGCTCATCTGGCAGGCGCGCGGCTTCGAGGAGTGCTTCGTCGAGACCAGCCGCGTGACCTTCCACGAACTCGACGAAGCCACCATCGACCGCTACTTCGCCCAGGTCAACCCCCTCGACAAAGCCGGCGCCTACGGCATCCAGCAAGGCCGCGACCTCATCATCGCCCACCTCGACGGCCACCCCAGCACCGTCATGGGTCTCCCCATCGAACGCGTCCGCGAACGCCTCCGCCGCGCCGACCCCGGCTTGGCCTGCTGATATTTTCCCTCGATTCGAGCGGCACAAGCTGGATACTCGCTCAGGAGAGGGAAGGGAGAAATCAACTTTCGGCAAATTAAAGATTGTCAGCTT
>CAYQTM010000263.1:0-3502 GCA_964420355.1 uncultured Opitutales bacterium | reverse complement strand
ACTGATATTAAAAATAGAGATTCGTAGGATTTGTGAGATTCGTAGTTAAAAAAAACTTTGGGTCTTAGCGTCTTAGCGTGAGTCCTTTCTCAACTCTCCGACCCTCTGAGTGAGAAAAAAGGCGCGCCTGTGGTTCACGATCTGGAGGGCGTGCCGGCAGGGAGGCCGGTGTAGGCTTCCTGGCCGTGCTCGGCGATGTCGAGGCCGGTTTCCTCGTCGGCTTCGGATGGGCGGATGCCGATGGTGGCTTTGAGGGCGGCCATCACGATGAAGGCGAAGACAAAGGCGGCGAGGGCATAGCTGAAGACCCCGAGCGCCTGCCACCAGAAGTTGGCCTCGCCAAAGAGCCCGACCGCCAGCGTGCCCCAGGCTCCGCAGATGCCGTGCACCGAAATTGCGCCCACCGGGTCATCCAACCCGACGCGCTCGAAGAAGAGGATCGCCACGACCACGAGGCCGCCCGCGATGATGCCGATGATCAGGATGTAGTTGAGCGTGATGCTGTTGGCACCCGCCGTGATGCTGACCAGCCCGGCCAGTGCGCCGTTCAGGCTGATCGAGAGGTCGAGCTTGCCGGTCAGCAGCTTGGTAAAGAGCATACAGGAGAGAGCCCCGGTTGCGCCACCTAGAGCCGTCGCGAGCATCACGCGCCCGACCTCCTCAGGGCTGGCGCTGGCCACCGCGCCGCCATTGAAACCAAACCAGCCGAACCAGAGCAGATAGACGCCGATCGCCGCCAGCGGCAGATTGTGCCCGAGGATCGGCTGCGGCTTGCCGTCCTTGGAATACTTGCCGAGCCGCGGCCCGAGCACGATGACCGCCGCCAGCGCCGCAAAGCCGCCCACACCGTGGATGACCATGCCGCCTGCGAAATCGACAAAGCCCATCTTGGCCAGCCAGCCGCCCTCGCCCCATGCCCAGGAGCCCATCACGGGGTAGCCGAGGCCGACCAGCAGCGCGGCAAAGAGCATGAAGCTCGGCAGCTTGATGCGCTCGGCCACCGCTCCCGAGACGATCTTCGCCGCAGTCGCCGCAAACATCGCCTGAAAGAGAATCTGCGCCCAGTAGCTGTGATTATTCCCCCAGCGACTGGTCATCACTTCCATATACTTTTCGGGGTGGATGCCGATCCAGCCCCCAAAGTGCAGCCAGCCATTAAAAGTCTCCACCGGATACATCGTGTTATAGCCAAAGAGCATGTAGAGGGTCAGGCTCATACTCAGGGTGAAGAGGTTTTTATAGATGATATTGACCGTATTCTTGGCGCGGGTCAGCCCAGCCTCCAAGGTGGCAAAACCCAGATGCATGGTGAAAATCATCGCCGCCGCAATCAATAGCCACAGGTTGCTGATCGTGAAAAAGGAATACTCCTGAACCAGATTATCGACCCACTCCACATAAGTAGGATCGGTAGGAATCGGCGCAACCACCTGAGCAAAAGCAGGCACGGCCAAAGCGCAGAGGCTGAGAAGAATGAAGAAGGAGCGATGCATGGCGCTGAAGGAAGAAGTAAAAAGTAAAAAGGTAGAAAGAGTTCTGAGCTGTTAGTTCTGAGTTCTGAGCAACGGCACTGTGTTCGATGGCTTCGGGCGAGGGCTGGGTTTCTAAAATGCTTGACTTACGGTTGTTCGGGAAAGCGCTGGGAAATTCTGCAAACGTTCGGAGTTGTCTCATGCTAAAAGCTCAGAAAAGAGTTCTGAGTTGCTAGTTCTGAGTTCTGAGCAACGGCACTGTGTTGGAACAATGGAAGGTAAAAGCTTGGATCATTGAAGTGCTATGGCGGAAGATTATTTTTACAGGCGTTCGGAGTTGTCTCATGCTAAAAGCTCAGAACTCAGAACTCAGAACTAAACTTTGACCCTAGAACTTTGACCTTTGAACTATTGCGGCGGCGTCTGGTATGTCAGCAGATAGGCCGTCATCGCGGCGAGTTGTTCATCGGGCAGCATGCCCTTCCAAGGTGGCATCCCTTTTTCGAGGGCACCGACGTGGATGAGGCGTTCAATCTCTTCGGGGCGGCTCCCGAAATACCACTTGTCGTCGTAGAGGTTGCTGGGCGAGTCGCCAGCGCGGCGGGCATCGGCGACCGTGCCGTGGCAGGAGAGGCAAAAGGAGTCATAGAGCCCCTTGCCCTCGGCAACGATCTCGTCATCCAGCGCCATTGCCCAGAGCTCGGCGTCGCGCGAGTCGGCGGGTGGTGCCGACGGCGCGGCGCTCGTGCTTTCCGTGCTCGGGCTGGCGGCGGCAGGTGCATCCATCACCATCGCGCGGAACTCGACCCCGCCGTTGGCTCGCACCTCCGACACCACCAGCGAGGAGGCATCCTCAACCGGAATCTTCAACAGATTCATCTCCTCATTGACCCAGCTGAGGTTGCGCATCTCATCGGCCTGCGCCTGATCGCTGCCGGCCAGACGCGCCTTGCGCTCCTCGGCTCGCAGGGCGTAGGCATCGGCCTCGCTCAGCGAATCCGTGCCCCAGGAAAAATTGGCTGCCGCCAGCACCCCTGCCAGTATCAGCAGGGAGCCGCCGACCCCAATCGCCGTCTTGATCGGTTCCGCCTCGGGCGGGCCGTCGTGGTCATGATCGTGTGCCATGGCGACAAATTTTACGCAGTCATTGTGCGCTCGTGAATGCTTTTCACCGCGAGGCGCGCCGCCTCGAAGGCACCCGCCTGCCAGCCGCCGAGGTGGCTCGCCCAACTGGCCGCGACATACAGCTCGCCGTCGGGGCGGATGAGGAAGGGATAGAAGGTCTTGATCATCGCCTGCGGGAAGTGCGCGAGGCAGCCCTCGATGTGCGGAACGGTCGCCCAGTTCACGCTGACGGCATTGGCAAAGGTCTCGCGGTATTGTGGGTGAATCTTTTCGCCGTGCTTGAGCGCAAATTCGAGGCGCTCGGCGTGGCTCATCCGCCCGACCTGATCGGCGACGGGGCCGAAGAGGTAGTAACCGGTGACGACGCCGGTCTGCCCGAGGAAGTTGTCGCTGGGGTAGAAAATCTCGCTGATCGGCAGGTTCGTCCAACTGAGGCCGCCATAAATCATGTCGTCCTCTTCCCAGAAACGGCGGTTGAACTGGATGCCGATCTTGCCAGAGTTCTGGAAGGGCACCACATTCATGGTGTTCTTCACCTGAAAGGAGAAATCGTTGTCCACCTTGCGCATGATGGTCGGCGGAATGGTGCAGATGGCGAAGTCGCCGGTCAGCTCCTTCTCCTGCCCGTCCTGCTCGTAAACAACGCGCGCACCGGGGCTGGTCTTGCGGAGCTGGGTGACGCGGGCACCGTAGATGATGCCGTCCTTGACCTTCTCGGCGAGGGCATAGACGATCTTGTCCATGCCGCCTTTGGGCTGATACATCTGTGCTTGGTAGAGCGGCTCGTTCGCTCGGTGGAAGTAGTTGCCAAAGCCGCTCTTGATGAGCTCTTCGAGCGCATGAGGATCGGCCAGCTTGCCCTCGGCCATGCCGCCGCCCGGATACTCCTCGTAGCCGCGTCGCGG
>CAYQTM010000262.1:0-3512 GCA_964420355.1 uncultured Opitutales bacterium | reverse complement strand
GGTCGGCGACGACCTCTTTGTCACCAACACCAAGTTCCTCAAGAAGGGCATCGAGCTGGGCGTGGCCAACTCCATCCTCGTGAAGGTCAACCAGATCGGCACGCTGACCGAGACCCTCGACGCCGTCGAGCTGGCCAAAGAGCACGGCTACACCAGCGTCCTCAGCCACCGCTCCGGCGAGACCGAGGACACCACCATCGCCGACATCGCGGTGGCCACCAACTGCGGCCAGATCAAGACCGGCTCCCTCAGCCGCAGCGACCGCATCGCCAAATACAACCAACTGCTCCGCATCGAGGAACTCCTCGGCTCAGCAGCGGTTTACGGCGGCAAGCTCTAACAATCCAACGGCAAAACCGTTTCCCCAAAGCGCCTGTGCAACCCGCAGGCGCTTTTTTGGTGCGTCCGGCAGTAATCAAAGAGCATCGGCGCAGTGGGTTTTCCGTTGCGAATGTCAGCTTCCCCGCCAAAATCCGACAGCTTGAAGCAAGAGAAACGATACCCGGCGGAGTGGGAGCCGCACGCCTTTGTCTGGACGGCCTGGCCTTCGCATGCGCACTTGTGGGGTGAGGATGGCTTGCGGGCGGTGCGGGCAGAGGTCGCGGATTTGGTTCGGGCGATTGCCGCGCCGGAAGGGCAGGGGAGTGCTCCGCCCGAAATTGTACGACTTTGTGTGCTGCCCGGCGAGAGTCGCGCGAGCGCAGAAGAGGCGCTGGACGACTTGCCCATCGAGTTCATCGAGGAGCCGTTTGGCGACATCTGGCTGCGCGATACCGCGCCCATTTTTACGCTGGGCGCGCAAGGGCGGCCACAGGCAGAGTGCTTCGGCTTCAATGGCTGGGGCGGCAAATATCTGTTGCCACACGACGACACGCTTGCCGCGCGAGTGGCGGAGCGCCAGAGCTGTCCGACGCAACACCACGACTTCATTTTGGAGGGCGGGGCACTCGACAGCGATGGCGAGGGCACGCTCCTGACCACCCGCCAGTGCCTGCTCAACCGCAATCGCAATCCCGGCCTGAGCGAGCGCGATCTGGAACAGCGTCTCCGCGAGGCGCTCGGTGCCGAGCAAATCTGCTGGCCCGACGAGGGTTTGAGCGGCGACCACACCGATGGGCACGTCGACAACCTGGCGCGCTTCGTTGCGCCTGGCGTGGTGTGTACGATGGCACCCAAGGGCGCGGGCGACCCAAACCGCGCTATTCTCGATCAGGCAGCGCGAGCGCTCGAACGCCAGCGGGATGCACAAGGGCGTCGCCTCGATGTCGTGCGCATCCCCTCGGCGGGTGCTCTGCGCGACCCCGAGGGCGAGCTTCAGGCGGGCAGCCACGTCAACTTCTACATCGCCAACCAAAGCGTCATCGTGCCCGCCTACGATCCCGCCGATGGCGAGGCCGCCGCCGAAGCCCTGCGCCGCGAGGGCTGCTTCCCCGGACGCCGCATCCTGAGCCTCCCCGCCCGCGCCCTCATCCACGGCGGCGGCTCCTTCCACTGCATCACCCAGCAGGTGCCCAGAGGCTGATCCTGCCGCGCCACTCGCTTTACCAAAAGCGCCGCTCAGAGTCGCAACGCGGGCTCGATCCCCAGAGCCAGCCCCTGCCGCTCTCCGCTGAGGTGCGCAGGGTCGACCCAGGCCGCGAATGCGATCATTGCCGCATTATCGCCGGTGTGGCGCGGCTCGGCCAGCAGCGCGGGCACGGCGCGCTTTTCCGCAAAGGCTTGCAGCCGCCCACGCAGGGTGCGGTTGTTGGCCACCCCGCCCGAGAGCCCGAGACTGCGGTAGGCGCGACCCTTGCAAGCGGCCTTCACCCGGTGCATCAGTTGGTCGACCACCGCCGCCTGATAGCTGGCGCAGAGGTCGGGCAGATCGCGCTCCAGCTCCGCATCGCTCATCGCTTCGAGTCGGTAGCGCAGGCTCGTCTTCAGACCTGAAAAGCTGAATGGCGGCAGACCACCCGCGCTGGCCGCCGGGCGCGCCCGAGGAAAATCGAAGCGCGCCGGATCGCCGCTGGCTGCGGTTTTTTCGATGAGCGGCCCGCCGGGGTAGGGCATCCCGAGCAGCTTGGCACCCTTGTCGAGCGCCTCGCCCGCCGCGTCGTCGATGGTCTCGGCCAGCACCGCGATACGCCGCGCCGTGTCGATTTCAAACAAAATACTGTTGCCGCCGGAAACGATCAGCCCGAGGTGCGGCAGCAGCCCTTGCAGGCGTTCGCCAAACGCATCGGGTGCCTCCGCGTGCAGTGCGATGAAGGGCGACCAGGCGTGCCCGCGCAGATGATTCGCCCCGCGCAGCGGCACCTGCAAGGCCAGCGCCAGCGCCTTTCCCAGCGCCAGCCCCAGCGCCAGACATCCCGCCAGCCCGGGGCCGCGCGTCACCACAATCTCGCGCACCGCCGCTAAATCCTGCGCCTCGCGCAGCGCCTCCAGCAGCGGCGGAAAGTTGTCAAGATGCTCGCGGCTGGCGAGATCCGGCACCACTCCGCCGTAGGTCTGGTGCAGCGCGATCTGGCTGTGCACCCAGTCCCCGACCATGCCCACCGCCGGATCAAACAGCGCGAGAGCCGACTCGTCGCAGGAACTTTCAATCGCCAGATACATCGTGAAACCAGCGAGGCTTTCCGAAAAACGCCCGTAGGTCAATTTCCCTTCATGCCCAAAAGTGCCCCCGTTTCAGCCCAACGTGCGCCTGTTCAGGTTGCGGGCGTAAACTGGCCACTGCGCATGTGAAGTCGGCGATCGGTGCCCTCGGCCAGGCGGGCGTTGTGGGTGACCATCAGCACCGCGACGCCATCCTCCTGCGCCAGCCGCCGGAAGAGATCGAATACCGCTGCCGCATTCGCTTCGTCAAGATTGCCGGTCGGCTCGTCAGCCAGTATGACCGAAGGGCGCCCGGCGAGCGCCCGTGCCACCGCGACGCGCTGCTGTTCCCCTCCCGACAACTGGTCGGCGGGTCGCTGGGCTTTTTGCGCCAGTCCAACCGCCGCCAGCACTTCCTCGGCACGTTGGCGGGCGGCCTTGGGTTGCCAGCCTTGCTTGAGCATGGGCAGGCAGAGGTTGTCGAGTGCAGAAAACTCGGCCAGCAGGTGGTGAAATTGGAAGATAAAACCGATCTCTCGCCCGCGCAGGCGGTCGCGCTCGGGGTCTTTCAAGCCGCTGACTTCTCGCCCTTTTAAATAAATCTCGCCGCTGTCCGGGCGGTCGAGCAGCCCGAGCAAGTAGAGCAAGGTCGTCTTGCCGCAGCCGGATGGCCCGACCACCGAGCAGATCTGCCCTGCGTAGAGGTCGAGGTCGACCGACTTCAGCACCGTCGTCCGCGCGGCGTGCGCCCCCAGCGAATGCGAGAGCCTGCGCGCCGAGAGCACCGGCTCAGCATCGGCCTCGCGCTCAGGACTTGCCACCATCGACCCCTGCGGGCGGGCGGGTGCGTCGGTCGGTGGGCTGCACGAACTCCTCCTCGTCATCGGATGCGGTGTAGTAATCGCTATACGAATGATCGTAATAGTGCGAGTAAT
>CAYQTM010000261.1:0-3515 GCA_964420355.1 uncultured Opitutales bacterium | reverse complement strand
CCATGGAAACCGTCGACGTCGCCATCGTGATCGGCGCGAACGACGTGGTCAACCCCGCCGCCGCACGCGATGAAAGCAGCCCCATCTACGGGATGCCGATCATCAACTGCCACGAGGCCAAGACCGTCTATGCTCTCAAGCGCGGCAAAGGCGCGGGCTTCAGCGGCCTGGTCAACAAACTCTACTTCCTCGAAAAGACCCGCATGCTCTACGGCGACGCCAAATCGACCGTCAGCGCCCTCGTCTCCGAGTTCAAGAGTAAGTGAGGCCGCCAAAGAGCAAAGGGCTAGAGGGCTTGTCAGCAAATAAGTGTAGCAATCCTTCTTTTGCCCGCTGACGGCGTTGCTCTTCAGTCACAGATCACAATAGGCTTCATCGTCGCGCCTTGCCAGCGAACAAAATTCCGGCGTCCTATCGCCAACACTTATTTTCATCCAAGCCCTGAGCTCTTCTACCGCCGCTCTGCGGCTGTATTTCGGGCAGGGGCATTTTTTACATAATTGGGGGTTTCGAGCGACAGATCTGGTAGAGTGAAGTCAGTCTTAACGATGCTAGTCCGGGAAGGGAGAAATGATATTTAACCTGCACATAGTAGTTAATTTGCGTGGCGCAGTCTGGGCGGTTCAATCACAAAAGACGAAGCGGGATTACCGTACGTCAGTTCTGGGTTGATGAAATATTTGGGTTGCGGTTTTGTGAAAAACCGTTAAAACGACCTCATTCTCACACGTTTGCGACCGCAAGCCTGTGTGGATGTCGTTTTAAACCATCATGTTAACCCCCTGAGTTCGCCCGGAGACGGAGCGAGCCGGAAAGTCCAGTTATTCCATCGTTCTCTCAACTCCAGGTTTAACCGAACTTACCACCCACACCCATGCTATCGGAGACGCCACGGCCGATCCGGTGCGAAAACGTTAAAAAAACCATGGCAAAAGATAAAAAAAATAAAGGCATAAGCCGCATCGACTCCGGTTCCACCCATGGCTGGTTCGTGCGCGGATATCGTAATGGCAAGACCTATTCCAAGCTTTTCAGCGACCGCAAGTGCGGTGGCAAGCGCAAGGCCTTGGACATGGCTCGCGAGTATCGTGACCAGCTGCTGGAGGAGTTGTCGAAAATTCCTTCCAAGCCACGCGGACGCCGTCTGGTTTACCGGGATGCCCGCAACACGACTGGCGTGCTCGGCGTCTGCCGCACGTCCAAAAAGAGCGCCAACGGCACGGTTAACGACTGCTACAGCGTGAGCTGGCGACCGGAGCCCGGCGTGCAGAAGTGCACCTCCTTCTCCATCCGCAAGTATGGCGAAGAGAAGGCCTTCCAGATGGCCGTGGCGCACCGCCGCAAGATGATGAAGGAAATCTACGGCCCGGGCGTCTTCCGCAAGATCAAGAAGCAGTCCGACGAGGAAACGCCTGTCGAGGAGACAAGCGAAGCCTGAGCTAAGCCAAGGTTACGCTCTTTAAAAACGATGCCGGAGTCTCAGCAGTGAGACTCCGGCATTTTTTATCGGCAAGCGTGTGAGCGATAGCCGCGCGACAGCGCTGGCTGGCGTGCTCAAAGGTTCTTGTCGGTGACGGCGCCTTCGCTGGCGCTGGCGACGGTTTTGGCGTATTTGCCGAGGACGCCGCGGCGTTCGCCGGGGCCGCGCGGGGTGAAGGCCGCCATGCGGTCGGCGTATTCCGCGTCGGGGATGAGGAGGGAAATGGTGTTTTTTACGGCGTCGATCTCAATGGTGTCGCCGTTTTTGACGATGCCGATCGGCCCGCCGACCGCCGCCTCGGGGGTGACGTGCCCGACGTCAAAGCCGTGGCTGCCGCCCGAGAAACGCCCGTCGGTGATGAGCGCGACCTCCTTGATGAGTCCGCGACCCGCTACCGCGCTGGTGGGCGAGAGCATCTCGCGCATGCCGGGGCCGCCAACGGGCCCTTCGTTGCGGATCACCACCACGTCGCCCGCGACCACGTCGCCGCTTTGAATCCCGGCAAAGGCGTCTTCCTCACTCTCGTAAACCTTGGCCGTGCCCTTGAAGTAGAGGCCTTCCTTGCCGGTGATCTTGCCGACCGCCCCGGTGGGCGCGAGGTTGCCGCGCAGGATGCGCAGGTGGCTGGTATCCTTGATCGGGTGATCCCAATCGCGGACGATGTCCTGCTCGCTGGGGTAGGGCGGGTAGTCGGGCGTGTCGGCGAGATCCTCGGCGAGGGTCTGGCCGGTGCAGGTCAGGCAGTCGCCATGGAGGAGCCCGCGGTCGAGCAGGCGCTTCATCAGCGGGCGGATGCCGCCGATGCGGATGAGGTGGCTCATATTGTATTTGCCGAAAGGCTTGACGTCGCAGAGCAGGGGCACTTTTTCGCCGATGCGCTCGATATCGTCGATGCTCAGCGGCACGTCGGTGCTGTGGGCGATTGCGAGGAGGTGGAGCACGAGGTTGGTCGAGCCGCCGAGGGCGATGCAGACGGTGATGGCGTTTTCAAAAGCCTCGCGGGTCATGATGTCGCGCGGGCGGATGCCCTTTTCGAGCAGCTTGACCACGGCGGCACCGGCGCGCTCGCAGTCGAGGCGTTTCTCCTTGCCGACCGCAAGCTGGGCGCTGCTGCCGGGCAGGCTCATGCCGAGCACCTCGATGGCGCTGGCCATGGTGTTGGCGGTATACATGCCGCCACAGGAGCCAGCGCCGGGAATGCACACCTTTTCGATCGCAGTCAGCCCCTCGTCGCTCAGCTCGCCCTTGGCGTGCTTGCCGATAGCCTCGAAGACGCTGACGATGTCGAGCGGTTTCTCCTCCTTTTTGTCCTCGGGCATGAAGCCGGGCAAAATTGTGCCGCCATAGACAAAAACCGCCGGACGATTCATCCGCGCAATCGCGATCATCGCGCCGGGCATGTTCTTGTCGCAGCCGCCAATCGCCACCACCCCGTCGAAGCCTTCGGCGCTGGTCGCCGTCTCGATGCTGTCCGCGATCACCTCGCGCGAGACGAGGCTGTAGCGCATCCCGGGAGTCCCCATCGAGATGCCGTCCGAGATGGTGATGGTGCAGAAAGTCACCGGCTTGCCACCGGCCTCTTCGACGCCCTTGCGCGCGTGATTGGCCAGCTCGTCGATGTGCATATTGCAAGGCGTCAGATCGCTCCAGGTGGAGGCGATACCGATCTGCGGTTTGGCAAAATCGCTGTCACCGAAACCGGTGGCACGCAGCATGGCGCGGGCAGCAGCCCGACTCGGGCCATCTACTACGCGAGAGGAATGAGGACGATTGGAAGCACTTTCAGACATGGCGCGATCTTGCCAACCCCGCCCACCCGTGGCAAGCGGTTTTGCATCCGAAAGCTGCGTCGTGCTAGGTCTGGTGTTTGTCGCAGCAGGTGTCGTGCGCTGGGGTGCAGGGGTCGCTGTCTTTGCTCGTGCAGCAGGATTTGGGTGCGGCTTGTTTTTTCCAGAGGCGGGCGAGCTCTGACCAGAGGATGAGGCCGATCAGAAGGATCGCGGTGCCTAGGCTGAACCAGCCCGGCAGCAGATCG
>CAYQTM010000260.1:0-3522 GCA_964420355.1 uncultured Opitutales bacterium | reverse complement strand
CTGCGCATGAGGACGAAGTTGCGCACTTCGATGGGCGGGCCGGTGAAGTCGCGGTGCTTTTTGATGAACTGGCGGACGAACTCGGCGGCGCTGGGCTGGCAGCGGGCGAGGGTGATGTGGGGTTTGTAAACTTTATTGGACAGCTCGATGGGGAGGCCGGGGAAGCCGTTTTCGATGCGGTGCTGAAGCTGAAAGAGGTGGGGATGGCCGTTGCCGACGCCCGCCCAGATGACGCGCGGTGCGCCCTTGGGCGGGAAAAAGCCGACGCCCCCCAGCGGCAGCAGGAACTCCGAAACCTCGATGGCACGGAGGCGCTCGATGATCTGCTCCTCCAGCCAGGTGTCGGCGGGGCCGATGAATTTGAGGGTGAGGTGGAGCTTGGTCGGCGGCACCCAGCCGACGCCTCGGTGCTCCTCGTAGAGCGCCTGAAGGGCGTTGCAGGCATAGTCGGGCAGATCCAAGGCGACGAAGAGCCGTGACATACGTATAGTATGCCGCAAGTTGTGCCGCAGGGCAAACCTGTAGATTTGTCGCGGAGATGCGGCTCTATCTGCTGGGCACGCGTGGCCGTGGCTTCCCCTGCGTTTGCAGTCTGGGTGAGATTGAGATGTCTCGCGAGGGGCTAACCGAGCGCTAAAAAATGTGTAAAACAATCGTAAGCCCGTTGGTTTTGCTGGCGAATTGAGGCCAACTGCGCAAGTCTGGTGCACGTCCGCCGACTTTATCCGACACAGTGTGCCTGCTGTGTCCTTAATTTCGCGTAAATTTTGCATACCCGCCCACCTGAAATCCCTCCGACCCCGATTGCTATGCGCTACCTGCTGCTGACTCTGCTCGCCCTCGGCTGTGGCCTCCACCTGCTGCCCGCCGCCGAGCCGGTCGACCCCGCCCTCGAAACCTATTACGCGGGCAACGCCCTCTACAACAAGGGCTTATACGACCACGCCACCAGCGAATACCTCGCTTTCATCACCAAATACCCCACTCACGAAAAGATTCTCCACGCCAAGCTCGGGCTGGCGCTCTCGCTTTACGAGCTGCAAAAATACCAGGAGGCCGAGCCTGTTTTCGGCGAGCTGGCGCGTGATGCGCGCTCGCCGCACAAGGAGCAGGTTTTCAACCTCTGGGGTCAGTGCCTGCTGATCCAGGGCGAGCCCGAGCGGGCAGAATCGGCCTTTCGCTGGAGCGTGAATCGCGGCAAGGAGCAATTTTTTCTGGATCTGCCCGGTGTGGCGCAGGGCGTCCACGAGAGTCCGACAATGTCGATTGCCTCGCTGCAGGATCTGGAGCCGCTCGAGCGCGGGTTTGCCGGGCTGATCGAGTCGCTTTTCCAGCAGCAGAAGTGGAGCGCGGTCGCCTCGACGGTCGACGAGATGCTGGAACACGTGCCCAATGGCCGCTATACCGCACGCTGCAACTTTCTGAAGAGTCTGGCGCTTTACGAGCAAGACCACTTTGCCGAGGCCGCCGAGGTGCTCAACACGCTCGTGCTGACCGACCCCACCAACGGCATTTTGGAACACGCCCACTTCCTGCTGGCCGAGTGCTACCGCGAGCTGGGCGCGCTGGACGACGCAGCCGAACACCACACGGTGGTCGCGCGGAAGCTGCGCGGCAAGTTCGCGCCCGATGCGCTCTTTCGGCTGGGTAATATCCGCTTCGAGCAGGGGCGCTACGAGAAGGCGCTGACCGATTTCATGGACGTGCGCACGCTGCATGGCAACTCCGAGTTTGCGGCGCAGTCGGGCATTTATCAGGGGCGCTGCCTGCTGGAGCTGGAGCGCTACACGGAGGCGCAGGCGCTCTTTGGCAAGCTGAGCAACGACCGCGTTGCCCGCCCCGAGGCGCTGCTCTGGCTGGGCAAGACCTTTCTGCGGCAGGAGCGCACGACCGAGGCGCTGGCCGTTCTGGAACCGGCCTTGCAGGAGTTTGCTGGGCAGCCGATCCAGCAGAATATCCTCTTTGACCTCGGCCACGCCTATATGGGCGAGGCGCGTTACGACGAGGCCGCGCGTGCCCTGCGGCGGGTCATCAGCGACTTTTCCGACAACGAGCTGACCCCCGATGCCCTGCGGATGGAGGCCTACTGCCTCTACCATCAGGCTGATTACCCCGGCTCGCTGCGCCTCTGCGAGATTTTCCTCGACAAGTATCTGGAAGACGACGGGCTGGCGGCTGTGCGCTATCTGCGGGCGGAGAACCTCTTCTTTCTGGAGCAAAACGAGGAGGCGATCACCGCCTACCGTAACTTCATTCCCTTTCAAGGCACCGGCCCCTACACCGACCGCGCCCGCTACCGCATCGTCCAGACGCTCGGGCGGCTCGAAAGCTGGCCGGCGCTGTTGCGCGAGAGCGAGCCGCTGACCCAGCCGCGTCGCAGCGACCCTTTTTTCGCGCAGCTCGACTACCTGATCGGCCTGGCGCACTTCAACCTGCAAGAGTGGAGCAAGGCGATTGCCGCCTTCGACCGCTTCGCCCGTCAGCAACCCGGCGCGGCGAACGCCCCGGCAGCGATGGCGCAAATGGCGCACGCCCAGGAGCAATCGGGTCGGCTGGACGCCGCCTTGCAGAGCTGGCAGGCGCTGCTGGCCAACTACGCGAGCAGCGAGCACGCCACCCGTGCGCATACCGCCGCCGGGCGACTGCTCTTTGATCGCGGCGAGCTGGCGGCTGCGCGCGAGCATCTCGAGAAGGTGCTTCGCGACCGCGAGGATCACGAGTTTGCGCCGACCGCGCTCTACTACCTCGGCTGGATTGCGCGGGGCGAGTTTGAGCGCAGCGAGGCGCGCGACCATTTTTCGGCGGTTTACGAGCGTTTTGGCGAGCACGAGCTGGCCAGCGATGCGCTCTATCAGCGGGCATTCCTCGCGCTGGAGCTTGAGCTGCCGAGCGAGGCCGAGGTCGATTTTAACCGCTTTCTCCAGCGCTATCAGGGGAGTCCCAAGCGTGAAGAAGCCGAGTTTTATCGCACGGTGGCGCTCAAAAAGGGCGGCCACTACGAGCGCGCCCGCCAGGCTCTCACTGCCTTTCTTGAAGCCTACCCCAGCAGCGGATTTCGCGGTCGCGCGATCTACGATCTGGCCTGGTGTGCCCGCGAGCTGGACAGCCCCGCCGATGCCCGTCAGCACTACGAGACGCTGCTGCGGATGAACGAGCCGGAGATCAAGGATCGCGCCCAGTTCGAGCTGGCCGAGCTGGCCTTCGAGCAAAAGGATTATGACGAGGCCGTTGGGCTGCTCGACCGCCTGCTGGTCAATCGCATCGAGCCCGAGCTGCGCGAAAAAGCCCTCTTCCGGCTCGGGTGGAGCCTCATCAAGCGCCAGCAGCCCCGCGAGGCCGCCGATAATTTCGAGAAGATGCTCGACCTCTACCCCGACAGCCCGAACGCCGCCGTCGCCGCCTATCAGGCCGCCGAGGTGCGCTTTTCCGACCACGAATACAGCCGCGCCTTCACGCTCTTCCGGTGGGCTGCCTCGGCCAGCAACGAAAACGGCCTCCGCCAGCAGGCGCGCCTGCGCCCCG
>CAYQTM010000259.1:0-3532 GCA_964420355.1 uncultured Opitutales bacterium | reverse complement strand
GCGCTTGCCGGGCTTCGAGGAAATACTGGAGGGCGCCCTGTGCCCAGCCGTTGGCGTAGGGGTGGCGCGGGGGTTGGCAGATGGCGCTCTCGCGGAGGAAGGCGCGGATGTCTTCCGCCATGTCGCCCATAAACCAGTGGAACCACATGGGGAAGAAGGCGTCTGGATTGTCGTGGCAGGCGGCGGCGGTGGGCAGGATGGCGTCGACAAAGCAGGTGTCGAGGCGCGTGCCGCCCAGTTCGCCGCCGAGTATGCTCGTCGCGATGGCTTCGCGCAGGCGGTTCAGCCGACACGTCCGCCGAAAGGCCGGGGTCGGACGCTCCAGCGCATCCGCGCCCAGCGGACGCCGCAGCGCCTTGAGCACCGCTTCTGGCCACTGGCGATCGTGCGCGAAAAAGCTGAGGTATTGCTCGATGCGGCGGCGCGGCTGATTGGGCGGGCGGATGCCCGAGACCTTCCAGCCGGTCTGCTCGTCCATCAGCGCGCCCGCCGAGGGCAGCGTCCCGGCGCGCAGGCTTTCCAGCGGCCAGCTCAGCGCCACCGAGGCCATCGGCACGCGGTTGCGCGCGTAGCCCAGCGTCTCCATAAAGAATTGATGCAGCGTCTCTTCCGCACCCATGTGGGCGATCCGTTGCGCCGCAAACCGCAGCTTCCGCTCCCAGCGTTCGCGCGCCATCTCGATAAAGCGGTAGCGCCGCAGCGACTCCGGCACCTCGCGCACGGCGTCGGCCTGATCGGTGCGCTCGCGCTCATCCAGCCCCGAGCTGGCGTCCTCCTGGATAAAGGCCTCCAAGTCCTGCTCTAAATAAGGGAGCCAGAAGAGCGTCTCGGGCACCGGGCCGCTCAGACCCGCCGCCGGCGCGGGCTCGCCCTGCTCGGGGAAGAGCACGACATGCAACTGCACCCGCGCAAAGTTGGGGTCGCGCTCGTGCCCGTGGGCAAACCAGTCGCGCTCGTAGAAGTGCAGCTCGACATCGCCGATCACCTCGCGCCCGTCGATCCGCAGCACCGCCTCGCGAAAGTCCGGCCCGTCAAACTGATTCCAGCGCCCCGGATTGAGCACGTCCAGCCGCCGCCCGGCCTCCGTCTGCAGCCCATTGGTTTGAAAGCGCCGACTCAGCCAAATCTTTTGCAGCACCCGCTCCGTCACATGCACCGGCCCGTAAAGCCCCTGCACCTCCGCGAATTGGCTGCCCATCGCCGCATTCATGGTGAACATAGTGCCACATTTGCGCCGCCGCGCCAGCAAAAAATGCGATTTTTACTGCCGCCCGAGATGTCTCGGCTTCTATTTAAAGAAGATCCCTGTGTGGGCGATGTATAATTAGGATGAGCCAATCGCTATCAATAAATCATTATCAGGAAAATAAAAATACAAGTTTTCTGAAAAATCGATTCAAGAATAGCTAAGGCTCAGACGAATTATAAAATGTCACGACAAGGAGGTCACTGACCAGGCACCGGAGCCTGACAATAAACCGGAGATCAATTTTGGACGACAAGGATGTCGCCCGCCAAGAATCAAGGAGGATTCGACAATGGCACTCGTAATCAACACCAATACCGCTGCTTCTGCGGCCAGCCTGAATCTTAATCGTTCCAACGCGGAACTGCAAAAAAGCTTGTCTCGCCTCTCGAGTGGGTCACGCATTGTGAACCCTGCCGATGATGCGGGCGGACTGGCCGTGTCGATGAAGCTGACCGCCGCGCTGCACCGGACACAGGCGCTGACGAAGAATCTGCAAAACGCGCAGAGCTTCTTACAGAGCCAGGACGGCGCCCTCACCAACGCCACGGCGATCCTCGATCGCATCTCTGAGCTGAAGGTGATGTCTTCAGACGTAACGAAGAGCGCCGACGATGTAGCGAACTATAACACCGAGTTTCTTCAACTTCAAGAGCAGCTCAATTCGAGCTTAAATGAGAAGTTCAACGGTGTGAACCTTTTCACTGATCCCGCCACAACGATCAACGTTATAGTGAGCGAGGACGGCCTGCAAACGGTCGGCATCACCCAGTCGAATCTGGCCGCCGCAGT
Source organism: uncultured Opitutales bacterium (assembly GCA_964420355.1). Taxonomy (GTDB): domain Bacteria; phylum Verrucomicrobiota; class Verrucomicrobiia; order Opitutales; family JABSRG01; genus CAYQTM01. The sequence goes on along the minus strand of CAYQTM010000259.1, from coordinate 1,494 downwards.
GCTCGATGTCACGAATTCGAGCGGTTTGGCCGACACCTCGATGTCGATGGCCGGAATCAACAACGCCATCCAGTCGCTCGCCACGCTGCGCGCTTCTAATGGTGGTGTGGCCAGTCGCCTGAATTTCTCTCTGGATATGCTCCAGACCAATGCGCAGAACCTCGAGGCCGCCAACAGCCGGATTGTCGATACTGACATCGCCTGGGAGAGCACACAGTTTGCGCGCTATAAAGTCCTGGTCGAGAGCGGCTCGGCGATGCTTGCCCAAGCCAACGCCTCGTCTCAAGCCGCGCTGCGCCTCCTGCAATAAGGCCGCGCACTGCACCCCCTCAACCATGCATTAAGACTTTTTCGGGAATACTGGATTCAAGGGAAAAACGGCATCGGGCGCTTGGCGCCCTGGGAAGCGCTGAGCGCCCGATGATCTTTTGACCCATCCACCCAACCACTTTCACCGGCTCTGCCGGCGTTCCTTGACAGGGCAGCGAGCGATGCGTCCCATCCGCGCGCACAATGCCTACCATAGGTAAAGATTCCTCAATCATTAGCGACTTATTTCGCTGATGATCGAGGGTAAAGATTCAGTTTCCAAACTTTCCCGGACGGGTTGTGCGACCTGTCCGGGAGCCTGAGAGAACATCAGGGCTGGAACTTCTGGATGAGTAGAGATCGAGGCCGTGCCTCATTGGGTAAAATCAGCACCCACTCCGAGAGGAACCATTCCGTGGCACAAAGTCACGGGAGGAGCGCCACTCCAAATAACCGCAAATGGCCCTCTGGCGGAAGGGATCCGCTATCTCAACTCAACAAGGAAGTATCATGTCCCTGGTAATCAACACAAACACCGGCGCTAGCGCCGCTTCTCTCACCCTCAGCCAAAGCAAGTCGGCGCTCACCAAGAGCCTCAACCGACTGTCCAGCGGCAACAAAATTGTCAACCCCTCTGACGACGCGGGTGGCCTGGCCGTCTCCATGAAGATGACGGCGCAGATCAACCGTACCGACAAGGTGAACGACAACATTGGCAATGCGATCAGCTTCCTGCAGACGCAGGACGGTGGCCTTAAAACCGCCGCCAGCATCCTCGATCGCATGTCGGAACTGAAGATGATGCATTCGGACATCACGAAGAGCGACGATGACAAAGCCAACTACGATACCGAGTTCACGCAACTGGTCAGCCAGCTTGAAACCCTGGATGATGAAAAGTTCAACGGCGTCAACCTCTTTGAGGGCGACGGCGTGACGGCGAGCACCTTGAACGTGACCATCACCGAATCGGGTGGCACGCTGGAAATCTCGCAGTCGCAGTTGAATGGCTCAGGATCCGATGTGGCCACAGTTGTGGCTGGCTCGCTGACCTCGCTGACCGTCTCGTCCTTCACGAGTGCCATCCAGGAAGTGGCCACGCAGCGCGCCGTCAACGGTGCCCAGCAGAGCCGCCTCCAGTTCGCCAGCGAGACCCTCGAAATCAATCGAGCCAACCTCGAAGCT
>CAYQTM010000258.1:0-3570 GCA_964420355.1 uncultured Opitutales bacterium | reverse complement strand
TCTCTTCGCCGAGGTCGAAGGCGTCGTGGGCGACGCGGACGGCTTCGTCGGCGTCCTTGGGGTCGACGGCGACCGAGACCTTGATTTCGGAGGTGGAGATGATCTGGAGGTTGATCCCGACGGCGGCCAGCGCTGAGAAGAGCCGAGCGGCCACCCCGCTGTGCGAGCGCATGCCGACGCCGACGATCGAGAGCTTGGCAATGTCGTCCATCGACTCGATGCTGCACTTGGTGCCCATGCGTTTGAAGGCCTCGCGCAGGGCTTTTTCGGCGCGGTAGGCGTCGTCGCGCGGCACGGTGAAGGTGAGGTTGGCCACGCCCTCGCGCCCGATGTTCTGCACGATCATGTCGACGAGGATGTTGGCCTCGGCCAGCGTCTCGAAGAGCTGCGCGGCGGCACCCGGTCGGTCGGGCAGGTCGCGGATGACGACCTTGGACTGGGTCTTATCCATCGCCACGCCGCGCACGACGACATCTTCCATGGAGGCAACTTCACTTTTCACGAGGGTTCCCGGGTTGTGGTTAAAACTGGAGCGAACTTCAAAGGTGACATCATATTTCTTGGCAAACTCGACCGCGCGCGCCTGCATGACCTTGCTGCCGAGGCTGGCCAGCTCGAGCATCTCGTCATAGGACAGCTCGGGGAGCTTGCGGGCGTTGCGCACGATGCGGGGATCGGCGGTGTAAACGCCGTCGACATCGGTGTAAATCTGGCAGACATCCGCCCCGACCGCCGCCGCGATGGCCACCGCCGAGAGGTCGGAGCCGCCGCGCCCAAAGGTGGTGATCTGCCCGACATCGCTCAGCCCCTGAAAGCCCGCGACAATGACCACGTTGCCGGCGTCGAGCTGCGCCTTCACATCGCCGCCGGAAATCTTGCGCAGGCGGGGGCGGGTGTGCTCGGTGTCGGTGACGATGCCCGCCTGGGGGCCGGTGCGCGAGACTGCAGGCACATCAAGGGCGTGCAGCGCGATGGCCAGCAGCGCGATAGTCTCCTGCTCGCCGACCGACAGCAGCATATCCATCTCGCGCTCATTGGGATGCGGGTGCAGGGCGCGGGCGCGCTCCACCAGATCGTTGGTCACCCCAGCGCGCGCCGAGACCACCACCACCACTTGATTCCCCGCGCGCACTGTCTCGCGCACCCGCGTCGCCACATTGCGGATGCGCTCCACATCGCCCACCGAGGTGCCCCCGTATTTCTGAACAATCAGCGCCATAGCCAAAACAAGGCTTTCAACGGAAAGCCCCCCTACCCTTTTAAACCCCAAACCCCGAAATCTAGCAACCGATTTCTTCAGCCCGCCTCTCCTTTCAGGTGAATGCCGGACGAACGAAATATTCACTACGAATCACGCCGATCTTCGCGAATTTCAAAAGGCGCTGGGGAGCCGTCGCGGAGGGATCGCCTCGGCACCGTCCTTCCTTCTGAGGCTAGTTTATACCCAATGCCAGATTCCGTTATAGTTTGGGCAGGCTTGCTTGACTTTTGAGACGCGGAGTCTCAATATCACCGCGTGGAGGCCAGCCCGACAGACGAAACGCAGATGCCCGAAGCCCCCGAGGGTTCCTGGGAGACGTTTCGGGAGTATCTGACCGACAAGGGCTTGCGGGTGACCAACCAGCGCAAGGCTATCTTTGAGGCCGCCTTTGCCTACACCGCACACTTCACCGCCGAGGAGCTGCTCGACAAGGCGCGGGAAATCGACGATTCCGTCTCGCGGGCGACGGTTTATCGCAGCCTGCCCATCCTGACCGAGAGCGGGCTGGTGCGCGAGGTCGATGTCGGCAAGGACTACAAATTTTACATGGCCAACCGCCGCGCCGACACCTTTCAGGCGCAGGTGGTCTGTATTGACTGCGATAAAATTTTTGAGATCGATGCGCCCTTTATGGAGTGGTATGGCAAGTCGGTGGCGGCCAAGCTGGGGCTGGAAGTGGCCTCGCAGCGCCTTCAGGTGACCGCCCACTGCACGAAGGGCGGCAACTGCAAGGGCGAGGAAGCCGCCAAGCGCGCCGCCCGCATCAACACCCCCGCCGACCCGGCACCTGTCCCGAGCGGCAAGGAATCCGAGCGGTAAGCGATGGAAACGGAGACCGAAGCGAGCACGATGGACTTCGAGATCGGCTTTTACGAAAGCCTGCACCGTCGGCTGCCCAAAGACAAGCAGGTGGTGGAGCTGCTCGGCCACCTCTACACCCGCAACGGGCGCATCAGCGAGGGGCTGAAGATGGATCGCAAAATGGTGCGCCTCGACCCGCACAACCCGCTCGCCCACTACAACCTCGGCTGCAGCCTCGCGCTCAAAGACCGCAAAAAAGAGGCCGTCGAAAGCCTCCGCACCGCCGTCGAACTGGGCTACGACGACCTCCATCACATGCTCAACGACGAGGACTTGCAAGCCCTCCAATCCTACGAGCCCTTTGTCGCCCTCATGGAAACCATGGATTGAGACCAATGCGGGCGGCACTGGATTTACTGGTTGAGGAGATGACGCGGCTTCGGGCTGAGGGCGTGGAGACGCTGGCGGTGTCGGATGCGGCGCTCGAGGGGCTGACGGCGCGGATTGAGGCGCTGGCTCCGGCAAGTGCGGCGCGTCAGCCTGAGCGGGCACCCCGGCGTGCGGGCGCGACGACAGCGGGGGCTCCGCGAAAGCCTAGGGCGCGTGAGGTCGACCCGGCGCTGGCGGCGCTGATCGAGAATCCGGCGCAGGAGCGGGCGGCTCTGGAGCGCGAATCGGAGCCGAAGCATCGGGGCAAGGGCTTGCCGCCGGGACTGGAGATTGAGCCGATCCCTGCGCCGCCCACCGTGGCGCTACCCGAGGGCGACAAGGCGGAGCGCTGGCGCTGGCTGCGCGAGCGCGTGCTGAACTGCCCGGTCTGCCAGGCGCATGTGCGCGAGGGCAAGCAGGTGGTCTTTGGGGTGGGGTCGCTGGAGGCGGATGTCTTCTTTTGTGGCGAGGCTCCGGGCGCCGAGGAGGAGGCTCAAGGCGAACCCTTTGTCGGGCCGGCGGGGCAACTGCTGACCAAGATCATCAAGGCGATGGGGCTGGAGCGCGATGACGTTTACATCGGCAACATCATGAACTGGCGCCCCGAGATGCCCACCCCAACCGGCAACCGCCACCCCACCGAGGAGGAGATGGGCTTTTGCCTGCCCTACCTGCGTGCGCAGATCGAGGTGGTGCAACCCAAGGTGGTCGTCGCGCTGGGCAACACTGCGGTCACTGGCCTGCTCGGGCCGGATCCGCAGCGACGGCTCGGCAAGATTCGCGGCAAGTGGCACGACTTCGAGGGCACGCCCCTGATGGTCACCTACCACCCCAGGTACCTCCTCCGCGACGGCAGCCTCCGCACCAAGCGCATGGTGTGGGAAGACATGCTCGCCGTCATGGAGCACATCGGCCTCCCCATCAGCGAGCGCCAGCGCAACTTCTTCACCTGAAGTCGATCGAGATCAAACTGCGGACTCTGGCAACTGATTTACCCGAGTTCCGCAGTTATCAAGAGCGTTTTGCTGACTATCAAAGGCTTACGTTAAAAATCGCGAAGAACCACAATTCAATTAAGT
>CAYQTM010000257.1:0-3574 GCA_964420355.1 uncultured Opitutales bacterium | reverse complement strand
TTCTGCCTTTTAAAGCCCGTGGATCGGGCGGTCGAAGGCGGCAAGGGCGGCCTCTTTCATCGATTCGCTGATCGTGGGGTGGGCGTGGATGGTGCGCCCCATGTCCTCGGCGCTGCCGCCGTATTCCATGTGCGCCACGGCGGCGGCGATCAGCTCGGAAGCGCCTTTCGCGATCACTTGCACGCCCAGAAGCCGGTCGGTCGCCTTGTCCGCGATGACCTTCACCAGCCCGTCCGTGCCATCCGTCGCAATGGCTCGCCCGTTCGCTCCCAAATTGAATTTACCCACCTTCACCTCGAAATCCTGCGCCTGCGCTTCCTGCTCGGACAGCCCCACGCTCGCGATCTCCGGCTCGGTATAAATCACGTTTGGAATGACCCCGTAATTGACGTGCCCCGCGTGCCCGGCCAACAGCTCGGCACAGGCCACGCCCTCTTCCTCGGCCTTGTGCGCCAGCATCGGGCCGGGGATGACATCGCCAATCGCATAAACACCCGGCGCGCTGGTCTTGAAATGCTCGTCCACCGGAATCCGCCCCTTCGCATCCAGCTCGATGCCCACCGCCTCCAGCCCCAGCCCGCCCGTAAACGGTCGCCGCCCGACCGCCACCAGCACCTTGTCGGCCTCAAAGCTCAGCGCCTTGCCCTTCTTCTCAGCGGTCAGCCGCGCGCGCCCGTCCTTCACCTCGCAGGCGGTGCACTTGGTGCCCAGCTCGAACGTCAGCCCCTGCTTCTTAAAGATGCGCTGCGCCAGCTTGGAAATCTCGTCGTCATAGGTCGGCGCAACTTTCTCCAAAAACTCGACCACCGTCACCTCGGCACCCAGCCGACCCCAGACCGAACCCAGCTCCAGCCCGATCGCTCCCGCACCGACCACCACCAGCTTCTCCGGCACCTTATCGAAAGCAATCGCCTGATCGCTGCTCACCACCACCTCGCCATCGAAGGGCATGAAGGGCAGCTCCACCGGCACCGAACCCGTCGCGATAATGATATGCTTGGCCGAAACCTCGCGCGTCTCCTCACCCGACACCTCGATCCGCCCCTCGCCCAGCAGCTTGCCATGCCCCTTCAACGTGGTGATCTTATTACCCTTCATCAGGCCGGCGACCCCCTTGTTGAGCTGCGCCACCGTCTTCTCCTTCTTCTTCATCAGCGCCGCCACATCGATCTTCAACCCCTCGATCTCGATGCCATGCGCCTTGGCCTGATGCGCCGCAAAGTGATACTGCTCGGTCGAGTAAAGCAGCGCCTTCGACGGAATACAGCCCACATTCAAGCAGGTGCCGCCCAGCTCCTTATCCTTCTCGACAATCGCGGTCTTCAGCCCCAGTTGCGCCGCCTTGATCGCCGCCACATACCCACCGGGCCCCGACCCGATCACACAGACATCGAATTGATCTTCAGCCATGCACCCAGCTTTGCCCGTTTTCCCCACAAAAGCAAGGGCTTGTGAGTTCAAAGGTCAAAGTTCAAAGGTCAAAGCGAGCGCTGCACTTTGCCGCATCCTGCCTTTGTCTCAAACCTCCACCATGCCGTTGCTGAGAACTCTTTTTTACTTTTTTACTTTTTCCTTTTTACTTCACCTCGTCACCCATTTATCACAATCCTGCCCTTGCCATTCAAGCGGCGGCTGACACGTAATAGCACGATGTCCCGGCTTTTTTATGTGATTGGGCCCTCGGGTGCGGGGAAGGACAGCATTTTGAATGCGGCGCGGGAGCGGCTGGCGGAGCGGCGCTGCTGTTTTGCCCATCGCTACATCACGCGCCCAGCCGATGCCGGCGGAGAGAACCATGTGGCGCTGAGCGCGCGCGAGTTTGCCGTGCGGAAGCAGGCCGGACTCTTTTGCCTCGATTGGGAGAGCCACGGCAACTGCTACGGGCTGGGGATCGAGCTGCGTCAGTGGCTGGAGGCCGGACTGGATGTCGTGATGAACGGCAGTCGCGGCTACCTGCCCGAGGCGGCGCGGCGCTTCCCGGAGGCGCTGCATCCGGTGAGCATCGTCGTCGACCCCGGCATCCTGCGGGCACGCCTGGAGCAGCGCGGACGGGAGACGGCGGCAGAAATCGACCAGCGGGTCGCCCAGGCGCAGGCTTTTGAGGTGGCGCACCCCCGCCTGGTCGAAATCCGCAACGATGGCGATCTGGCCGATGCAGTCGACGCCTTCTGTGCCCTCATTACATGCCTTGGCATGGGACCCGGACTGAAAAGCCTGAACCGCCGTTTGAGGTTATGTTGCCATTATCAAAAACCCGAAACAACGAACTCCCGCAGTGCTGCAGTGCCGCCTGCATCGCGTTCTCGGCGGGCGCGGCGCGACAGCTTGTGCGACCGTAAAAAACGGCTCGAAAAACATCCGGCTCACGTCGGAATCCAGCGCCCGCCCGGCCTGCCGTCTGGCGAAGCCAGCTCAGGCACCAAGCCTGTCGAACACTACTGCCCGCACTTTTTATCACACTCCCTGCCAACGAATTTGCAAAAAAATCTTTTCGTTATTTGCGCCGGTCGACGTTCATGATAGAAGATAGATTTAGCCGCACGATGTCTGATCCAGAGCAAGAGCTAGTCGAAATCAAGCGCCGCCGCGTCCGCAAGGCCAAGCGCTTCCTGCGTTTCCTTCCGCGCCGCGCGACGGTTCACCGCTATCCGGGTCTTGGGCGCTTTGCTCCCTTTGCCCGGCGCTTCCCCGAGATCTGGCAATTTCGCCGCGGCCCGGTGCTGCGCGCCATCTGGTTCGGGTGCATCCTTACCTTTGCCCCGTTATTCGGGCTGCAGATCCTCACCTCGGTCTTCCTCTCCATCCTCGCGCGCGCCAACCTGCCCATCATGGTTGGGCTGATGCTCGTCACCAACCAGTTCACCGCCTTCCCCATCTATGCGATGAACTTCCTGATCGGCGAATGGGTAATCGGCCTCTTCGACGGCGGTGCCCACCACGGCTCGCTCACCAAGGAGATTTTCGATGCCGAGGGCAGCGGCTTTTTCGGCCAGGCAATTGCCTTCTTTCAGGCGCTCAGCCCCATGATGTTCGTCGCCCTGCTGATCGGCGGCCTCATCGTTGGTCTGGCTTCTGCCCTCATCATTCACGGCATCTACTGGATATTCAGCCATCTCTCCGACCTGCGCATGTCCAAGCTCTACCAGCGCGTCCACGCCCACCGCGAGGCCAAGCACAGCGCCCAAGACTCCAACAAAGTGAACTCCAGCTCCAACCCCGCCACCGAGGCGCGCTACTAAGGGCTCTTCAGCAAATAAGTGTAGGAATCCGACTTGTTCTTTTGCCCGCCCGGGTTCTCAAGGCAAGCCTGAATTCACGGCTTGCCGCTGAAACAATGCGCAAGGCCGGTGCCGATGAGGAAGCTCGCGATGCCGATGGCCACCCCTGCCGCGCCCGGCGGAAAGCCTTCGTAAAGGATGAGGATGGAGCCGCCGACCAGCCCCACAATAAAGGCCTGCGTGATGCGCGGACAGTGCCGTAGTGCCAGATGGATGAGCTTGGCGAAGAGGAGCACCCCGATCATCGCCCCGAGGCCGACCGTGCCGAGCAGCAGGAGGTCGCGGTCTTTGATCCC
>CAYQTM010000256.1:0-3587 GCA_964420355.1 uncultured Opitutales bacterium | reverse complement strand
AAATGGCTTCCTCCTCCGCCGACACATGGTCATGACCTTCCACGCCTACCACCCCCAAGCACCGGAAAACCGCTTCTCAAAAACCGTTTGACTTATCTGCGCATAACACCTGAAATCACAAGCTCCATGCAGGACACCTCAAGAAATCAAAGCCGCAGCGCGGCGACAGATTGTAGCCGTGGGCGTAAGCCCACGGAACTAGGATTTCTATATATCGAGCCGCATCGCGGCGGCAGATTTGCCTGCAAACGCTTTATGCCGCCGCTACGCGGCTCCTGTCTTTCACTTTTCCCTTTTCCGTGGGCTTACGCCCACGGCTAAAATCTGCCGCCGCCATGCGGCTTCCATACAAACATTCCAAGCCTACCATAGCGCTTTTAGAATATATCCGAACGCAGCAATGATGATGAGTAAATGTTTTCCAGTTACAAAACCGTCTTTAGTCGAATCGAAAAATGAATCATTACTGGCATTCCTTGGTGAGCTAAGAGAAAGATATGGAGAGCACCCCTCGATTCTTGCAACAATAGGAGACTACACAGAGGATAACGAAGCGAGAATGACCATCTATCAAGCGGCTCTGCAAAGAGCCATCGAGCTGAATTACGCAGATGAAATCGACTTGGTAAAAGAATCGATTCAGGAGCTGAAGGATGAATCTAGCGAAAACTAAATCTAACCGATATGAGACTGACATCTATTATTTTAATGATCTTAATTGCCGTCATGGGTGGGTGCCGGACGGTGCCGCCTGAGAAGATCGGGAAGGCTGATCCGGCTGGGGCGCAGGGGGATGAGCCTGTGGTGCAGGTGAGTCCGAACGCGGATTTGGGGATGTTGGTGGAGGTGAATCTGCCGGTCGAGGTGGCGGTGATGGAGCTGTCACCGGGGACGCGGCAGGTGCCGGAGATTCTGGTGGCGCGCGATGCCGCGTTGCGTCCGACCGCCGTGCTACAGCGCACCCGCCACATCTCGGGGCGGGCGATAGGGCTGAAAATCCTCGCCGGTCAGCCCCAGACTGGCCAGCGCCTCGTCCAGCCGGCCTCCCCTGCCCTGCAGGAGCTGGTCGCCCAGGCGCTCGGCCAGCAGCCGACTCCCTCACAATCCAGCCCGGCCACCGCCCCGACGCAGGAAGAAGCCCTGCTCGACAGCATCCGCCTCCGTTGATTTCGGCAAGACCGCAGCTCGATTGGACAGGGAAGCCAGAGGAAAGCGAACTACGAATCACGCCAATCCACGCAAATCACGCTCAAAATCCATTCCTTGGGGTCTTCGCGTCTTTGCGTGCCATTTAAAAATCAACTGCAGCGCCTGGTCTCATTCTATTTCAATCGGTCAGATCAGCGGGAACGGCTTTGTAATGCTCATTTGTAGGCATCGGGAAGGGCGTCGCCCCGGCGTTTGAAACGCTTGTGAACCCAGAAGTATTGCTCGGGGGCTTGGCGGATGGCGTCCTCGATGAGAGCGGTCACGCGCAGGGCATCGGCGCGGTCGTCCCCGCTCGGGAAGTCCTCTAGCGGCGCGCCGATGCGCAGGCGGTAGCGTCCGCTGGGCGTGCGCAGGCCGAAAAAGGGCACCACGGCGCAGCCACTCATGCGGGCGACGCGCGCGGTGGCGACGTTGGTGTTGGCGAGCTCGCCAAAGAAGGGCAGCAGCTCGGTGAATTTGGCGCGGCGGCCTTGATCGGGCGCATACCAGATAAAGGCACCGCCCTTGAGCGCCCGCAGCAGGCCGCGCAGGTCGTTGAAGTGGATGACCGCCTGCTGGAGTCGCAGGGCGCGGATGCGGCGCATCTCGTGCGCAACAACCGGATGCTTGGGCGAGCGAAAGAGAGCCCCCATCGCCACGCGCTCGCTGAGCAGGCGGGCAGTCATTTCGAGCGTGGTGAAGTGGGCGGTCAGCAGCAGCGCTCCCCTGCCCTCTTCGCGCAGGCGCTCCAGATGCTCCAGCCCCTCGATTGCCTCGACCAGCGGCTCCATGCGCTCTGGCGAGCGATACCAGGAGGTGCACAGCTCGAAGACGCCCATCCCCAGCGCCTCGAAGTGCCGCCGCGCCAGCGTCCGCCGCTCCAGCTCAGACAGCTCGGGGAAGCACAGCCGCAGATTGGTCTCGACCACCCGCCGCCGGATGCGTGGCCCGTAAAAAATCGCCCGTCCCAGCCAGCGCCCCAGCCACAACTGCGCCCCAAACGGCACCACCACCGCCACCAGCCGAAACGTCCACAGCCCCAGCCACATCGGCCAGTTAAGCGGATGCCAGAGCGGTCGCGCAGGGTTTTTGGGCATGGCACCTAGTCGACTTGCCGTCCACGCCCTTGGCAATGCCAAAATTTCAATGTCGCAGAACCTGATTGCATTCAGTCCAATCCCTTATGGCCGACATAGAACTTATCCGTAAATATCTGATGAGCGCTGGTGCGAGCAAAAATGGGAGCAGCGCAAGCTCCTCTCCACAAGATGTGGATCCAGATCCTCGCTTGCGGAGAGGGCGCGGCGACCTCCCATTTTTGCCGCATCCCATAGGGACGGAACGCTTTTTGGCTCTGGGAGCGTTGCTTTGCGAAGCAGGGTTCAAACCCAGCCTTCGCAAAGCCGCCACCCCCAAGAGCCAAAAATCGTTTCCGCGAGCGGCATCATCTATTTACGGATAAGTTCTTAGCCCCTTGCGTTACACCCGAACATCGCCCTCTAAATCCACAACTGCATCCGCCATGAACCTCGGCACAAAAATCCTTACCGCCACCCTCAGCGCCCTCGCTCTGGCCACCGTTGTCAGCCTGCTCGTCCAGCGCTCGATTATCCGCAATCAGGGAATCGACCTCACCCGCGAAACCATGGAGGCGGTCATCCTCGAAGCCGAAAATGTGCGCGACACCATCAGCGCGATGAATCAGGCGGGTGCCTTCGACCGCAAGAAGCTGCTCAAGGAGCTGGAGAAAACTTCGGACTTCCGCAACACCACCCTTTACACCACCATCCCAGTGGTCGCCGCCTGGCAGGCCATCTCGACCGCCGCCGACAAGCAGGGTTACAAGTTCCGCGTAGTGAAGAACCGTCCGCGCAATCCCGCCAACGAGCCAGATGTCCGCGAGCAGGCCATTCTGCGACAATTCGACAGCGGGCAGCAAAAAGAATTTTTTGAGATCAACAAGGAGCATGGCGAGATCGTCTTCGCACGCCCCATTGTGCTCAGTCAGGACTGCCTCGCCTGCCACGGCGACCCAGCCAACAGCCCGACCGGCGACGGCAAGGACATCCTCGGCTTTCAAATGGAAAACTGGCGCGCCGGCGAGGTGCACGGTGCCTTCATTCTCTCTGCCGACCTCGAGCGCATCGACACAGTAGTGCAGGCGGGCTTCATGCAGACGGTACTTTGGCTGCTGCCGATTGTAGTCGTCATCGGCACCGGCGTGCTGATAATGACGCAGCGCCTCGTCATCGCCCCCCTGCGCAACGCCATCCGCTCGCTCGACAGCGCCTCGACCCAAACCGAGCAGTCCGCCGGCCAGATCAGCGATGCCAGCAACAGCCGCGCCGAAGGCCCCAGCTCGCAGGCCGCCCCTCTCGACGAAACCCGCGCCGCGCTGG
>CAYQTM010000255.1:0-3607 GCA_964420355.1 uncultured Opitutales bacterium | reverse complement strand
ATAGCTGATCCTGGATGTTAGTGTCATACGGCGTATCATAAGCAAGCATCTGGCAGCTCATATACGCTAATACGATAAAACATAGCGTTCTTTTCTTGATTACATTCATGCTTTCATGCGTTATGAATTTGAGCCTCACTGGCACAGCAGGGCTCCTAACTGGAAGCTTTATTTGGTTTCATACTGGTTGAGGCAGTAGGGGTCATTCATGCCAATTCACTGAGCCGGAACGGGCAAGGTAGCGTGTTTGCGGTGGCGCAGGCGGGCGATCAGACCGTAACGTGGGGCAAGGAGGCCGACGATGACGAAGAGGAGTCCGGCGACGACCGCCATCATGCCCGAGGTGTTGGTCGACTGAAAGCCCAACCAGCCGGGCACGATGAGCGCCGCCAGGTGCCCCAGCCCCGCCGAGGCCGCCGCGAAGACCGCGCTCAGGACGATCATGGTCGAGAGGCGGTCGGTCAGCAGGTGAGCCGTCGCCGGCGGCACGACCAGCATGGCGATGACGATGATGCTGCCCACCACCTCGAAGCTGGCCACCGTCGTGATCGCGACCAGCGTCATCAGCAAGTAGTGCATGAGGTCGGCATTGATCCCCAGCGTAGTCGCCAGCCCGGGGTCAAAGGAGCTGATGCGTAGCTCTTTAAAAAAGAGCACGACAAAGAGCAGATTGACCAGCAGCACCGGCACCAGCAAGAGCACCGCTCGCGGCACCCCCAGCGAAAAATCGCCCAGCGAGAGCGTCCAGCCAATATCCATCGCGACAAACTCAATCGCACCGTAGAGCACGCAGCTGGGGTCGAGATCAACATGATCGGCCGCCCGCACGATGAGGATCAGCCCCAGCGCAAAGAGGCTGGTAAAAACGATGCCCATGCTCGCGCCATTGTCGACCTTGCCAAAGCGACTGATCACGTGCGTCAGCAGCGCCGTCAGCACCCCGACAATCGCCGCCCCGAGGAACATGCGGACCGAGGCACGCGTCCCGGTGATGATAGACGCCAGCGCCAGACCCGGCAACACCGCATGACTGATCGCATCGCCCATCATGCTCATGCGCCGAAGCACCAGAAAGTTGCCCAGCAGCGCACAAGCGACCGCGCTCAGCGCCCCGGTGACCACAATCCAGGTGTCGATGCCATACCACCCCATAGCCGCAGAGTAGACCCCCACATCAGCACCGACAAGCCGAAAGCTCTCGCCAACACCGCCACCCTGCGCCCGCGAGGCGCTGCAAAACGAGCGCAAAACCACCTGTAAACCAATTGTAAAAATCACCCGAAAAGCCAAACAACCCAACCCGCCCAAGCGAGTCCTTCCCCTACCCTCCCCCCTCCGCTAAACTCCCACCCCATAAGCGAAGGAGCCGGAACAACGGGGCTTGGTCGCCCGAAATGCCCAGTCCTCACCAGCCTGGACGCCGTTTTCCGCCAAATCGCCCGTTCTTTGACAGCCTCCCTGCCCCAAAATCCCGGCACCATCCTCACTTGGTGCGCGATCTGTCCCCTGCCCGACTCAGCCAACGCCTCGGGATACTTCAAGCCCTGAAAGGGCTCACCACGACAGCCCTTGCGAAACCGAGATCTCAAATTTCCAGCCCTGAGAGCACCATCCACCGACCGCGCAGGTGGAAGGTCTTCATTGCAAAACCGTAATCGCAAATTTCAAGCCCTGAAAGGGCTCACCACGACAGCCCAGGGCAACGCCCTGGGATGCTTCAAGCCCTGAAAAGGGCGAACCATGACAGCCCAGGGCAACGCCCTGGGATACTTCAAGCCCTGAAAAGGGCGAACCACGACAGCCCTTGCGAAACCGAGATCTCAAATTTCCAGCCCTGAGAGCACCATCCACCGACCGCGCAGGTGGAAGGTCTTCATTGCAAAACCGTAATCGCAAATTTCAAGCCCTGAAAGGGCGAACCACGACAGCCCAGGGCAACGCCCTGGGATGCTTCTTCAAGCCCTGAAAGGGCGAACCATGACAGCCCAGGGCAACCGCCCTGGGATACGGTTCGCCAAAAACATCAAGCCCTGTAAGGGCGATACAAACCTTCTGGATGATTACGGCTCAGGCAAAGCCCCGTTTACTCTTGCGGGCGAACTCGAGCATCAATTGCACAAGCGGATGCTGGGCTTCCTCAAAAGACTCCAGCTTCGCCATCGCCTGCGAACGGTTCAGCCCCTCGCGGTAAATCGCTTTAAAAATCCGGCGCGCCAACTTGATGTCCGGCTCACGAAACCCACGGCGCTCCAGACACACTTTGTTGATCGTCCGCACCTGCGCCGGCGAGCCATCGGCAATCATAAACGGCGGAATATCCTGCGTGCACTTGGCAATCGCCGCCGCCATCGCGTAGTCGCCGATCTTGCCATGCTGGTGCATCCCCGCACTCCAGGCGATGTTCACCCAGTTGCCCACCTCGACATGCCCAGCCAGCGCGGCGTTGCTGCTCATCACCAGATGATTGCCCACCTTGCAATCGTGCGCGATGTGGCTGTAAGCCAGAATAGCGTTATCGTCGCCGAGGATCGTGCGGGTGCCCGGAATAGTCGAGCCATGCACTGTGGTGTATTCGCGAAAGATGTTGCGATGGCCGATCGTCAGCCCAACATCGCCGCCCTTGTAGCTCAGATCCTGCGTCTGGCCACCAATGAACGCATAAGGGTGCACCTCGTTCTCCTCGCCCATCACCGTATTGCCATCGACCGTGGCATGGTGATGAACCGTGGTGCGCTCCCCGAGCACAACCTTGGAACCGATATACGCGTAAGCACCAATCGAAACCCCATCAGCCAGCTCGGCTCCGGGTTCGACAATCGCAGTAGGATGAATAATCGTCGGCACAGCTTCAGTATCCGGCCTCGTCGACGAGAATCAACCTTATTGCAGCGACAGATAGTCAGCCCAGCTGTATAGGATGCGCTTTGGACAAACGCACAAGGATCCGCTTCTGGTTGTAGTCGCTGAGACCCGCAGAGGCTGAGACGCGGAGATGATGACAGACTCTGCGGCAAAAAAATCGCTTGCGTGAGCGGCGCTGGGTCGCATGCTTGAAATATTATGCCCCTCGCCCGATTCTTTTTCGGACTTTTGTTGCTCCTGCTACTGGCGGCGCTGCCGGCCTGCGGCCCCGAGGATCCGCAGATGGTCGACGGCCTCGAGAACGTCGACCTCGACGCGCCCCGCGAGGTCGAGTCGAGACCCGAGCTGGAGGCACCGCACGACGGTGCCCTCATCGCGCTCGACAGCGATAAGCAGTTCCTGCTTGAGATGGTTGCCAAGCCTGACGATCAGTTGATCGACGCCTATGTGCTCGACCAGCGCGCCGAAAAGCCGGTGCACAGCGCGACCGAGCGCCTGAAAATTTTCCTCCACGTCGACGGCATGGCGCAGCAGATCGAGCTGACCCCCGAGCCGACCACCGCCGGCAACGAACCCGGGCGCCCCTGGCACTACCGCGCACCCGCAAGCCGGCCCGGCGACGATCCGCGCTTCGCCGGCACGACCGAGGTCATCCGCCGCCGCGGCGAGGGATACCGCCTCATCCCCCTCCAATTCCCGCCCGGCTCACCCCTGCCCGGATGCGCCACTTGTTGGCGAGGGTGCG
>CAYQTM010000254.1:0-3669 GCA_964420355.1 uncultured Opitutales bacterium | reverse complement strand
GGATCGAAAACCATCGCATAGCTCTAACTTAACGCGAGGCGTCCAAAAAGAAAGGCTCATCCACTAAGAACTTATCCGCAAATCGCGGCCAAGGCAGTCGACCCGCAACTGCAATCCGCTTGACTGCGTTGCGCTGGCTCTTTTACAGAAAGCGATGCGCGCATCGTTACCTTGGTTCATGGGGATCTCCGATAAGGGGCCGACCTTTAGTGACTTTGCTCGGCTCATCAAGGTAGCGGTTCTGAGCGCGCGGGAGCAAACCTCGCTGCGCCCACATCTGCTCTATGACGGCAGCCCCAACGAACTGACCCAATGGCTGGGGCAGCAGGGCGTGCCCGTTATCAAATGCAGGAGCCGCTTTGCACGAAGGCTTTGGTGGATTCAAAAGCGGCGGCGCATGTCCAACGCTTATAGAGTCGGAACGGGCGCGTCTCTGCGTGCCGAGCTGCCCCCCCTTTATAAGCAGCACCGGATCGAAGAACCATTTGTGCTCTACACGGACTGCGATGTGCTTTTTGTCGGCGATCCCGTGCCCGACCTGCTCAAGCTCCAGCCCGCTCTATACGCCGCCGCCGATGAAAATGCGCCGGGTCAACCGCGCAGGATTAACACGGGCGTAATGCTCATGAACTTGCCGGCGATGCTGAAGCATGAGAAGCAGTTTACACGCTTTACGCGATCCGGCTTGAAAGCATTTTGCCAAGGTGCCTACGATCAGGATGCCTACAACGAATTTTATCCCAGCGAGCAAGTGCATCAGCTGCCGACAGAGATGAACTGGCGGGGCTATTGGGGGATGAATCCCAAGGCCAGCATCGTGCATTTCCATGGACTCAAGCCCTTTCATCGCCCTCAGCTTGGACAGCAGCAGCTCCCGCAATTTTTAGCGGATATGGGAACCGATGCGTTTCATGCTTACTGCAAGCAGTGGGATCACTATGCGGCGCAAATCTGAGGCGGAGGCTACTTGCCATAGGCGCGCCCGACGCGCTGGGCGCGGTGCTGGCCAATCATGACCGAGCCGACCGAGGCTTTTAAAAGGAGCTGCTCATTCTCGCGGTCGAGGAAGAAAATCTTCATCAGCTTGTTTTGCAAGGCGGCGATGATTTCGCGGGAGGTTTCGTCACGCGGGGTCTCCTCATTGGCGAGGTGCTGAAGGGCATCGACATCCTTGTTGAGGCGGTCGAGCAGCGCATTCTTGCGCTCGACGATGCCTTGTTCGACGAGGTCGCCCCCGTCTTTGAGCACGCGGTTTTCCTGAAGCAAAACCTCGTGAACTTCGTCAACAAGGGCGCGATGGGATTCGAGAAGGGCGGGTGATGCTGGCATGGCAAGTGTTGGGCTGAGATTGAGGTTGGGAAATTCAGAATTCAGAATTCAGAATTCAAAAAAAAGCGTTTGAGCTGAGGTTGCTGGATGTGAGTGCCTTTGTTGCAGCACTTTGACCTTTGAACTTTGAACTTTGAACTTTGAACTCACCGTCAAAGCTCTGCTTTGGCGGTGCTTGCTTTGGCGGTGTCCCCCGGCCATTTTTGGGGTGCGAGGATGTCCTGCATGGAGGTCTCGGCTTCGATGACCCACTGCATGTGTTCGAGGCGCCAGATGGCCATTTCGCGGAGGGCGGCCAGGGGTTTGCTCTCCAAGACGGACGGCGAGTCGCTGGGGAGGATGGCGAGGATGAGGTCGTAGGCCTGAGCGGCCTTGGGCGGCATACGGAGGCGCTCGAAGCAGAGGCCGATCTGGTAGATGACCGGAGCCTGCCAGGCGGGATCTTCGCTGAGGGGTGCCATCGCCTGATAGATTTTCAGGGCGCTGACGAAGTCGCCCGAGCGGAAGAATTCGTTGGCGAGGGCATTGCCGGTCTTGCGCTTCCAGTAGAGAAATTGCTTGGGGTTTTCGTCAGGGCTGATCTGCTCCAGCCGCAGCAGGGTGAGTACCTGCGCGAGCGCCGCCTGCATCCGCTCGGTCTGCTCGTAGGCACGCGCCAGCAGGTAGTGCGCCTCGGCGATGCGCTCGCTCTTGGGGAACTGGTCGATAAATTCCTTGAGCGCGGGCACGACCGAGTTGTAGTCGTCGATCAGAAAAAAACCGTTGGCGCGCTTGAAGCTGATCTCGGCTCGATCCGACTCGGCCAGCTCCAGCAGCCGCAGGCGCGAGTAAAATTTGATCGCCTCCTCGTATTCCTTCATCAGGAAGTGGGTCTCGGCGATCTCGAACTGGGCGCGCAGGCTGAGCGTGCGGTAGGTGTCGATCTTCTCCTTGGGCACGGTCAGCGACTTGTTGAGCACCGCATAAAACTTGGCCAGCGCCTGCGAGTAAGCGCCAAAATTGCGGTAGATGTGGCCGAGATCCATCAGCGCCTCGGGCATCCGCGGGTGGCCGGGGTAGGTCTCGATGAAGCGCTCGAGGACGACGGCCTGCTCGGAGTGCTTGTCCAGCCGCGCGTAGAGCCGCGCCAGCTCGATCAGCACCTCGCCGTGCGCCTCTTCGCCGACCGGCAGGGTAAGCATGTCCATCAGGGTGCGCTCGGCATCGTCGAAGTCCTGAGTTTTCAGCGCAATCTCCACCTGACGGCGACGGCGCTGATATACGGTCTGCGGGGTCTCGCGAGCGGCATCGTTTTCAAAGGCGCGATGCACGTCCTGCTCAAGCGGACGCGGCGGCACCTTCAGTTGCTCCCCCAGCTCCTCGGTCTCCGGCTGGCCGATGTAGCCCGCCGCCGGATGCCCCAGGCGCCTCGGCTCGGCCTGCGCCAGCAGCCCCAGCACCACCCGCCCGACCGCCCAACGCACCACCCGGCGGGCGCGCTCAGTTATCCTTGCGACGCTGGAATTCAGCCTCGCTGCGGTTGGGTTCCGCCGGGCGACCCACCCGGAACGGCACCTCCAGCATAAAGCCCTCGCTCTCGCGGAGGCGGCTGGCGTCGACATTGCGCTCTTCAAAATACCGAATAACATCGTGTGGGTAGGTTCGCGGGCTGGGTGGCACAACCGCCTCTCGTTCGCGTGACGAGCGCGGCGCACGTTCTGAAAATTCGCCCGCTTCCGCCCCATCTTGAGCCTCCGACGAGCTCGGCGCGCCATTTGACGCCATATTCTCGCCCATATTTTCGCCCGGACTTGCGCCGCCGAGCGCAGCCCCCTGGGACTGCGCATCGACAGCGGCGCCACTCCCGCCGCCATCCGTCTCCGGATCGCGAGGGTAGTAAAGGTTGTGCCGATCCGCCTGCACCGGCGCCGACGCATAGCGGAAGCCAACCGCACCCACCGAGGGCAGGTAGGGCTGACTGATCCGCTCGATCTCCGCCTCCGCCTCGGGGACGGGCGCGGCGCGCTGCGCCAACACGGGCGGCCCGGGTCGTTCAAAATAGACGCGGGCGTCGGCGATGGATGGGAGGCCGAGAGCGCAGAGGCCAGCGGCGATATAAAGGTTGTGAACTTTCATGCGGGGTTCCGGTTGAGACTGAAGCGTGTCTCTCAGGCCGTGCCCCTCGTTGATAAGCGGATAAAATCGGACTTTGCGGATACTTTGCGTCGAGCCCAGGAAGTGGCTCCAAAAGATAATTCGACCAAAACCCGCCCAACTTGAATCGCCGGCTGGGCTGCTCTTTTGGAGTTCTGGAGGTTTGGGTTGCGGTGGGTGCGGGGCTGGGGCAGGTTGGGTGTATGC
>CAYQTM010000253.1:0-3681 GCA_964420355.1 uncultured Opitutales bacterium | reverse complement strand
GATTCGCTGGAGCAGGACAGCTTTAGCGACGGCCTGCTCAGCCACCCCCAATGGACCCTCCCCGCCGAATTTCGCGGCATGACGGTGCCCGACATTTTATTATCCGGTGACCACGCGGCGATCGCGCGCTGGCGCCAGCAACAACGTGAGGAGAAAACCCGGAGCCGCCGGCCCGGCCTGCTCCACGAATCGAGGAAAGCATCATGAACCAGATCATCGAAGACATCACCCGCGAGCAGCTCCAGGAGCGCGCGCCTTTCAAAGTGGGCGACGAGGTCGCCGTGCACACCCGCGTGCGCGAGGGCGACAAAGAGCGCATTCAGATTTTCCGCGGCATCTGCATCGCCCGCAAGGGCGGCGGCGTGCAGGAGACCTTTACCGTGCGTCGGCGCGCTTCGGGCGTGGGCGTGGAGAAGGTGTTCCCCGTGCATTCGCCCAACATTGCGCAGATTGACATCGTGCGCGAGTCGATGCCGCGCCGCGCCCGCATGTATTACCTGCGTGGACGCATCGGCAAGGCCGCGGAGCAGGTGCGCGAGAAGCGCCTGGTCGAGGGGGCCAAGTAACGCGAGTGGCTCCCGAGCCCAGCATCGGCACGCCCGGCGATGAGCCGGGAGGCGTGGAAGCGCGGATTGATCTGGGCGCGCTTCAGCGCAATGTGCGGCGGATTCGGGAGCAACTGGGCGAGCGGCGGCTGATCGCGGTGGTCAAGGCCGATGCCTACGGGCTGGGGCTGACCCGCACCGTGCCGCATCTGGAGGCGGCGGGCGTCGATGCCTTTGCCATCGCCACGCTGGAGGAGGCGGCGAGCATCCGCGAGACCGGGAGCCTGCTGCCGATCCTGCTACTGAGCCCGCTGCCTGTAGGTGGCGAGACGCGCCTGCCGCGTCTGCAAGTGCAGCCGACCGTTAGTTGCGCCGAGGATCTGGAGCGCTTTGGCAACTACGGGATGCGCCGGGGCGAGGCGGTCGAGGTGCAGTTGAAAATCGACACGGGGATGGGGCGGCTCGGGGTGTGGCACGCTGAGGCCGCCGCGCTGATCGCGCAGGCGCTCGATCACGATGCCATCCGCCTGCGCGGGCTCTTCACCCACTTTTCGAGCGCGGACGACGACCCCGGTTACACCGATCTCCAATCGCAGCACTTTCAAAGAGTGCTGGCGCAAGTGCGCGAGGACGGCTTTTCGCTGCGCGGTCTCTGGCTGCACGCCGAAAACAGCGCCGCCTGGCTGGCGGGCGGGCTGCCGGGCGAGCTCAACGCGGTGCGGGTGGGGATCATCCAGCAGGGCGTGGCTCCGGCGAATGCGCTTGAGGCGCGGCTGCGTCCCTTTGAGGAAGTGGTGCAGATTCGCGCGCCGATCATCGCGCAGACCGAACACGAGGGCTGCCACTGCGCGGTTGTCCACGCCGGGTATGCCAACGGGGTTCCCAGCCGTTATGCGCGCCACGGTAGCGTGCTCATCGAGGGCGAGGACTGCCCCATCGTCGGCAAAATCGCCGCCTTTACCCTGCGTGTGCGCCTGCCCGAAGCCCTCGCCCAGCGCGACCTCCGAGGTCAGTCCGCTGTCCTGCTCGGCGAATCTTCGCGCTTTCCGCCCGATTCCAACCAGCCCAACCAACCCACTCCACGCATAACGGTCGGCGACTTCGCCCAGCGCGCCGGCCAGCGCCGCTGGGAAGTCCTCTGCAGCCTCACGCCGCACGCCCGCCGCATCTACGTCGATCCCTGAGCGAGCCGGGCGCTCTCAGGAGACTTCGCTGAGGACGCTCTCTTCGATGTCGTAATTGGTGTGGACGGCGCGGACGTCGTCCCAGTCTTCGAGCATCTCGACCAAGCGGAGCACCTTTTGCGCGGTGTCCTTGTCGGCGACGGGGGTCAGGCTGTTGGGCAGGTAAACGATCTCGGCTTGCTCGGTTTTGATGCCGGCGTCTTCCAGCGCCTTGGCCACATTGTCGAAGTCGTTCGCCTCGCAGATGACCTCGAAGTGATCCTCCTCGGTCTTGATGTCCTCCGCACCCGCCTCGGCGGCCACTTCCATCAGTTGCTCCTCGTTGGTCTCGTCGGTGCTGATGAGGAACTGCCCTTTGCGCTGAAAGTTGAAGGCCAATGCGCCCGCGCCCGCCAGATTGCCACCGTATTTGGAAAACGTGCTGCGAATCTCGCTGGCCGAGCGGTTTTTGTTATCAGTCGTCACCTCGACGATGAAGCCGACGCCCGCCGGCCCGTAGCCCTCGTAGGTCAGCTCCTCGATCGTCATGCCTTCGATCTCGCCGGTGCCTTTTTTGATGGCGCGGTCGACATTTTCGGCAGGCATGTTCGCCGCCTTGGCCTTGGCGATGAGCGTGCGCAGGCGCGCATTCATCTCGGGATCGCCTCCGCCCGAGCGAGCCGCCAGCGTCAAATCCTTGGAAATGACGCTGAAAACCTTGCCTTTTTTCGCATCAATCGCCGCCTTATGGCGCTTGATGGTTGACCATTTGGAGTGTCCGGACATAGAGCTTGGTTGGAATAAACCCCCATTTTAACGCGTTTTCGTCCATTTTGCAACGAAATTGCCGGGCAAATCTCGCGGCACGCGCCGCGCGCGGCGGCGGGAAGGTCAGCGGATGGCGAGGGCGTCGCGGTGGACGACCTCGAAGCGCTGGCGTCCAGCGAAACGCGGGCGGATGTCGGCGGTGGACTGGCCTGCGATCTCGCGGATTTCGGCGGCGGAAAAGCTGGCCTGCCCGCGCGCAAAGGGCTGGCCGTCCGGCCCGTGGATGGCGACGATGGCACCCGCCTCGAAGCTGCCCTCGACCTCGCGCACGCCGCGCGCCAGCAGGCTGCCGCCCTCCTCGACCAGCGCACGCCGCGCTCCGGCGTCGACCCAGAGGCTGCCCTGGGGGCGGTCAAAGTAGGCCAGCCAGCGCTTGCGGGCGCGCACCGGGAGCTTGCGCGGCATGAAAAAAGTGCCCCGATTGTCGCCGTCGAGCAGGTCGAGCAGCACGCGCGGCTCGCTGCCGTTGCCGATGAAGACGCCCGCGCCGGAGCCGGTCGCCACCTTGGCCGCCTCGATCTTGCTGGCCATCCCGCCGACCGCCGTGGGACTCTGCGTGCCGCGTGCCAGGTGCTCGACCTCGGGGGTGATCGCCTCCACAAGCGGGATAATTTGGCTACCGTTATCCAAGTCGAGCAATCCGGGGATGGTGGACAAAATGCAGAGCAACTGGCTGCCGCTCAGGCTGGCGACGAGGGCACTCAGCAGATCGTTATCCCCAAAGGTGATCTCCTCGGCGCTCACACAGTCGTTCTCGTTGATGATCGGCACGACGCCATAGGCCAGCAGGCGCTCAAGGGTCTGCTTGACCGCGCCGTAGCGCTTGCGCGAGCGCATATCCTCGCGGGTCAGCAGCACCTGCGCGGTGAGGATGCCGTGGCGCTCGAAGGCCTCCGCCCAGGTGTTCATCAGCAGATTCTGCCCGATCGCCGCGCAGGATTGCAGCGTGTCGAGCGCCTTGGGACGCTGCCCCAGCCCGAGCTTGCCCATCCCCAGCCCAATCGCACCCGAGCTGACCAGCAGCACGCCCGGCACCCGCTGCCGCGT
The DNA here is from genome assembly GCA_964420355.1 of uncultured Opitutales bacterium. GTDB lineage: Bacteria > Verrucomicrobiota > Verrucomicrobiia > Opitutales > JABSRG01 > CAYQTM01. Next base: position 98 of record CAYQTM010000253.1, on the reverse strand, counting down.
CTCGGCCAGCACATCAGCAATCGCCTGCACCCGCAGCGGATCGAGTATCCCCACGCCCTGCGTGAGCACACCCGTCCCCACCTTCACCACCCCGAGCT
>CAYQTM010000252.1:0-3698 GCA_964420355.1 uncultured Opitutales bacterium | reverse complement strand
ATGATGAAAGAGCCGCGATCCGTGATCGCCGGCAGCTCTCCCATGTAAATCTCCTCGTCCTTGATCTGGTCTTCCTCGCGCAGACGCAGCTTCACATAGAGCGCCACCGAGTAGGTCACACCCTCGCGGATGCACTCCATCTCGCTCATCTTCGACTCCGTCACCGTGTAGTTGAGATACTCGAGCGTGCAGCGCCCGTCATAGCTCTCAATCGGGAACACCTCTTGAAAGACGGCCTCCAGACCGACTTTCTCGCGCTTGTTCAGCGGCGTATCCATCTGCAGAAACTCGATATACGAGTCGATCTGATTCTGGATCAGGTTGGGCGGAGCAATTACCTCCGTAAGCTGGCCGAAGTTCTTGCGATCGTTCATAATACGAATAGTGAAAAGTGCGGTGGTGGAAAAAGTGTGGGGCTAATTGAGTCGACTGAGCCAATGCTCGGGGCGTCGTCTATTGTGAGATACGGCTATGATCGTTACATGTGTATCACTGGTGACGTAGGCTATGTAATAGGGGAAAATTTTGAGGTCGACGCGGCGGTATTTATTCTTTCTTAGACGGGTTACTTTCGGATTTCTGACAATCCACGCTATATGTTGATCGATTTCTTTGCGTAACCCTAGGCCAAGATCGGGATGTTCATTGGTTAAATACTCTACGGCAGCAAAAATATCTTCTTCTGCCGATTGAGAGACAATCAGTTTCATCGACCAAAACGTTTCTCTAGTCTTGCTTTAACTTCCTCATAAGTTGAAGTTGGCATCCGACCTTCTTCTAATGCTTTAATGCGCTCGAGAATTTCAGTGTCATCGTCTTCGGCATCGTGATCATCTTCGATGCCGCGTAACAGGTTTTGCACTAATGTGACGCGATCATGGCGCTCCAGTTGCATTGCATCCTCATAGACCTTGTCGACTGGCTTAACCATAATATTGTGTGTAGAGTTTGATCTCGAAGTTATAAACCAAAGATTTCTTTTATTTCCTCGTAAGAATACATCTTCATTTTTCCTGAATCCATTTCTTTGATGCGAGCTGCGATCTCAGCCTCCCAAGCTGGACTCAGAGGCGGTGGTTCGTCTATTTGATCAGATTGATAAAGGTTATCGTGTTCTAGCAGCAAACGAATAAGGGTCAATCGATCATCTGATCCGAGCAGCAGAGCTTCTTCGGTGACTTCTTTTAGGGTCTTGGGCATAGAACGCTTGAAAACGTAATTAGGAGTCGATTGGTGCCTTGAATGAGATTTAGATGCGAGAAAACGGGAAAAGCAGCCGGGCTGACTCGTTTTTTGCGAGCCAGCCGGACTGCGTTGTTGCGCAAAGACTGTGTTTTGTGCGTTCGATAGTAAGTTACTTGACTTCGACTTTGGCGCCAGCTTCCTCGAGCTTTTTCTTGGCTTCCTCAGCGTCGTCCTTGGAGACAGCCTCCTTGACGGGCTTGGGAGCGCCTTCGACGAGATCCTTGGCTTCCTTGAGGCCGAGGCCAGTCAGCTCACGAACCGCCTTAATGACGTTGATTTTCTTGTCGCCCGCGGCGGCCAGAATGACGTCAAACTCGGTCTTCTCCTCAGCGGCAGCGGCTTCTCCGCCTCCAGCAGGCGCAGCAGCAGCGGCGGCAACCGGAGCGGCGGCGCTGACGCCCCACTTCTCTTCGAGGTCTTTGACCAGATTAGCGATTTCCAGAACGGACTGATTGCTCAGCCATTCGACGACTTGTTCTTTGGTTATATCTGCCATGATGTCCTCCTTGGATGTTCAGGCTGCCCGGCTTGGGCGGTTTAAGAGCTTGCCTCCCTGAGACTTCCTTTGGTGGTTGGTATTGATGTTCGTAGGTTTTGCGGGCGGTTCGTTTGCCCGAAAGATCAGCCAGCGGCCTCCAGTTGCTCGCGGCGCTTGTCCAGCACGGTGGCCAGTTGCACGCCGGGCGTATTGATGAGGCGGACGAGGGTGCTGGCGGGCGCGAGCAGGGTGACGAGGAACTTGGCCTGCAACTCCTCCTTCGAGGGAAGGTCGGCCAGAGCCTTGAAGTCCTCGACCGTCAGCGGCTTGTTCTCCATCACGCCAGCCTTGACCGCGACTTTCTCCTTGTCCTTGTGGAACTTGATCAGCTTTTTCGCGACGGCGGCCGCATTGGCTCCGCCGAAGATGATCGCGTTCTGGCCGCTCAGGAACTCCGAGAGGTCGGGGAAGTCACGCGCCTTGGCGGCGACGTTAAAGATGCTGTTTTTGACGACGTGAAATTCGGCTTCCTCCGCGGCGAGCAGCTCGCGCAGCTCGTTGGTCTGGTCGACGCTCAGGCCTTGGAAATCGGCCAGATAAATGTAGTCCGTGCGGTCGAGGTAGCTGCCGACTTCGTCGACTAAATATTTCTTTTCCGGGCGCATGGTATGAAAAAATAAAGGGTTAAAGGCTGGCGTAGTGGCTGGAGTCGAGCTTGACGCCCGGCGACATGGTGGCGCTGAGGGTCATGCTGGCGATGAAACGACCGCGGAAGGTCTCGGGCTTGTTGCGCCCAAGGGTGTCGATGGCGGCCTGAATGTTTTCGCGGAGTTTGGTAGGCTCAAAGGAGCGCTTGCCGACGGGCATCTGCACGTTCGCGCCCTTGTCCATCTTGAACTCGATGCGACCGGCCTTGACTTGGCGCACACCCTCGGCGATGTCATCGGTAACCGTGCCCGACTTCGGGTTCGGCATCAAACCACGCGGCCCGAGCACGCGCGCCACCTGACGCACCTGCTTCATCGCCTGCGTGGTCGAGATCGCCACATCGAAATCGAGCCAGCCGTCCTCGGTGATCTTCTTGATATACTCATCCAGTCCCGCGTAGTCGGCACCGGCAGCGGTCGCCTCCTCGGGGTTCTCGGTGAAGACCAGCACGCGCACGGTCTTGCCGCTGCCGTGGGGCAACTGCACCGAGCCGCGCACCATCTGCGTGCTCTGCTTGGGGTCGACCAGCAGGCGCGCCGCCAGCTCGACGGTCTCGTCAAACTTGGCCTTCGGCATTTTCGAGAGCAGCTCCAGAGCCTTGTCGAGGTCGTAGGGCTGCGCGAGATCCGCCACATCGTGCGCGGCTTTGTATTTTTTTGCTAGTTTAACCATAATGAACTCCCTCTGATTGAGGTGCGGACGTTCTATAAGTGAAAAGAATTTAGCCTTCGACTTCGATGCCCATGCTGCGGGCGGTGCCCATGATGATGCGGGCAGCCTCGTCGGGCGTGCGGGCGTTCAGGTCGTTCTGCTTGGTCTTGACGATCTCGTCGACCTGCGCGCGAGTGACCTTGCCGACCTTGTCCTTGTTGGGGACGCCGGAGCCCTTGGCGATACCAGCGGCCTTCTTCAACAGCACCGCCGCCGGCGGACTCTTCAGAATAAAAGAGAAGGAGCGATCGGCATAAACCGTGATGACCACCGGCAGAATCATACCCGCCTGATCTTTGGTCTTCGCATTATACTCCTTACAGAAGCCCATGATATTCACGCCATGCGCACCCAGCGCCGGTCCGACCGGGGGAGCGGGATTGGCCTGCCCAGCGGGCAACTGCAGACGGATTTCGCCAACGACTTTTTTAGACATAGTGGAAAGAAAGTAAGAATTCAGAAGTCAGAATTCAGAAATTTGAGAAGGCTGACTTGGGTGCTTAGAAAAAATGAAATGGGCAAGGGAGGAAAGTATGAATTCAAAATTCAGAATTCA
>CAYQTM010000251.1:2226-3704 GCA_964420355.1 uncultured Opitutales bacterium | reverse complement strand
CCCGAGGCCGACCGCCGCGCGATGAGCACCGCTGCCCGCCAGCACGCCGCCAACTGGGGGCCCCAGCGATTCGGCCTGGGTCTCCGCAAAGCCACCGAACACGCCCTCGCCCACCCACGCGGCACAACCCTCCTCGATCCCCTCGTCCACCGCCTGCTCCGTTAGCGAAGTCGCCTCTTCTCAAGCGTTTATCTCCTGACCACGCTGCTGCGGAGCGCCTCGATGGCTTGATCGAGGCTGGGTTTGGCGGGGTGGCGGCTGGGGTCGTAGTGGAGGTCGCGCCGGGCAGCAGAGATGTCGAACCAGTGGTCTTTGGCCAGCTCGGTGGCGACGAAGCGGGTCATCGGCGGCTCGCCCTTCAGGGGCAGGCTGCGCCAGAGAGTCTCGGCGACCGCGCCCACCGCATAGGCCGCGCGCAGGGGCACGCGCCGCTCGATGCGCGGGATGTCGAGCCGCTCGAGGATGCCATTGATCCACGGCCACAGCTCGACCGGGCGGCCATCCGAGATGAAATAGGCTTTGCCGCCCGCCGCACCCGCCTCCAGCGCCGCGAGCGCATCGAGGTGCGCCTGCGCCGCGTTCTCTATATAAGTGATGTCGACCTTGTTCTGCCCATCGCCGACGATGCGCAGCCGCCCGGCACGCGCCCGCTCGACCACGCGCGGCAGCAGATGCGGGTCGCCCGGCCCGTAGATCAGGTGCGGACGCAGCGCCACCACCCGCAGCCCGGCGGGGTCATCGGCGGCCAGCGCCTCGCGTTCGGCCTGCGCCTTGGTGCGCGCGTAGGCCGAGAGCCGGGTGTCGCCATAGGGCAGCGACTCATCTGCGCCCCGAAAGGCCTCGCCCGAGAACACCACGCTCGGCGTGCTCGTATGCACCAGATAGCGCACACCCGCCGCTCGGCAGGCCGCCACCACATGCCGCGTGCCGCCCACGTTGATCGCCTGAAAGTCCGCATCGCGCCCCCAGATGCCCGCCTTGGCCGCCGTGTGCACCACCGCCTCGCAGCCGTCGACCGCATCCTCGACCTGCCGCGCCTCGCAGAGATTGCCCTGCATGACCTGCGCCCCCAGCGCCTCCAGCTCCGGACAGGCCGAGCGCTGAAACACACGCACCCGATGCCCCGCCTCCAACAGCCGCCGCGCCACGCGCCCGCCCAAAAAACCTCCGCCCCCCGTCACCAGTATTCGCATTCCAAGAAAGAAGCACGAGACCCCGCTCCCCGCCAGTCAAAAGCCCACCGAACATGCGGCAATCACCACGCCACCTAACAAGAGCGGTAGTGCTATGTGCCTGTTCATTAAATTAACGTAGCATTCTTATAAAGTTTTAATCAGTATTTAAGGCTCAGAACAAGCTCACTCTGCAATGATTGTTTGTGCACGGTCTCGATGTGAGGCAAATGCGTATATTTAATCTACCTGAATAGTTGGCATTGAGACCGAAGAAAACCGCAGAGCGGCGGCATACTCTAGCCG
>CAYQTM010000251.1:0-2126 GCA_964420355.1 uncultured Opitutales bacterium | reverse complement strand
TGGGCGTGAGCCCACGGTAACGCCTCTCTGGAAATATAGCCGCAGAGCGGCGGCATATTCTAGCCGTGGGCGTGAGCCCACGGTAACGCCTCTCTGGAAATATAGCCGCAGAGCGGCGGCAGAACACAGGAGACTATGTCGCCGCGATGCGGCTCTATATCAGAAACTACGGATTCCGTGGGCTCACGCCCACGGCTAAAATCTGACGCCGCGATGCGGCTATATTCTTGCGACGCTGTTTTTAAGCCAACTATTAATGTGGCATTCAAAGACTTTACTCATGGGCGCTTGATTACTGGAAAACGTGGCAACTTTCGTAGAGTATTTGGATGCCGGATTAATACCTCGCATCACGACAGATTAGGCACCGTCAACCTCCAAGGAAGATACAAAAGAATCCGTATTCAGGCGTTCCTTGACTTCCGCCTCTGAGGCACATTCAAAGAAAAGCTCCACCGCTTCTCGCAAATTTTGTTTTGCCGCTTCGATGGTGTCCCCTTGGCTGGCGACATCGATCTCGGGGCATAGAGCCGAATAGCCATCGCCCTCCTTCTGTATAATAGCCGTCAACGATTTTCGCATTTCCTATCGTGTCAATTTTCAGCATGGGTAGGAAGCTCTTTTCTTCCTGCTGATTGGCTTTACAGGGCGCGGGTACGGGCGTAGAGTGCGGGCATGGGATTAGCGCAGGAAGTCGATCAGTTCGCCAAGAACCTCACGCCCGAGGTGCGGCAGTCGGTGCACGGGTCGTCCAAAGCCAAAACCGAAAAGCGTTACGCCTCGCTCGCGGCCGATTATCCCGATGCCGATGCCCTGCGGCGCGTGGCTGGCGACGTAAAGCAGCACACGCTGGAATACCTCGACCAGTATCTGGAGCAGGCCGAAAAATCCCTGACAGACAACGGGTTCGCCGTGCATTGGGCGAGCGATGGCGATGCCGCCAACCGCACGGTTTACGACATTCGCCGCCAGCGCGGTGCCAAGCGCCTGGTCAAGACCAAGAGCATGGTCAGCGAGGAGACGGAGCTGGTGCCCTTCCTCGAAAAAGGCGGGATCGAGGCGGTCGAGACCGATCTTGGCGAGTTCATAATCCAGCTCGACCACGACCATCCCAGCCACATCGTCACGCCCATCGTCCACAAAAATCGGCAAGGCGTAGCGCGCACCTTTCAGCGCGAAAAGATTGCGCCCGATTACAACGACGACCCCGAGACCATCACGCGCCGCGCCCGAAAGCACCTGCGCGACAAGTATTTATCCGCCGACGCCTGCCTGACCGGTGCCAACTTCATCATCGCGGAGACCGGCCAGCTCGTGCTCGTCACCAACGAAGGCAACGCCGGCTTTTCGATGGCCGCGCCGCCCATTATGATCGCGATGGTCGGCATCGAAAAGCTGCTGCCCCGCCAGCGCGACCTCGGCCTCTTCCTCAACCTCCTCGGGCGCTCGGCCACTGGCCAGCAGCTAACGGTTTACAGCGAGATCGTCGGCGGCCCGCGCGCCCCCGACCGTCCCCACGGACCGCAGGAGATTCACGTCATCTTCATCGACAACCGCCGCAGCGAAGTGCTGGCGAGCGACTGCCGTTCCATCCTGCGCTGCATCCGCTGCGGAGCCTGCCTCAACGTCTGCCCCATCTACCGGCAGTCCAGTGGCCACGGCTACCGCAGCGTCTATCCGGGGCCGGTCGGCGCAGTGCTCAGCCCGCTGCTGAAGGGGCCGGAGTTCCCCGAGCTGGCCGACCTGCCCAAAGCCTCCAGCCTCTGCGGTGCCTGCAACGAGGTCTGCCCCGTCGACATCCCCATCCCCGAGCTGCTCCTGCGCCTGCGCCACAAGGGCAAAAAAGAGCACGCCCCCAAAGCCTCGGTCAACACGCCGAGCTTCGGCCTCTGGTCGATCGCCGCCAGCCAACCCGCCGCCTGGAAAGCCGGCCTCCGCTTTGGCCACGCCATGAACATCGCCCCGCACGCCGTCCTCAACGCCGCCCCACCCGCCCGCAGTTGGCAAGCCACCCGCAAACCCCCGCGCTTCCGAGGCGGCGAATTCCGCAAATGGATGCGCGACCGCAGCAAGTCGCCCAACGCATAACCCAAACGGCGGATAAAATACTGGAGTTTGCCGCTGAT
>CAYQTM010000250.1:0-3713 GCA_964420355.1 uncultured Opitutales bacterium | reverse complement strand
TTCTAAAAAATTACTCCTAATCTAAAGCTTACTCTATCAGATGAAATGCCCCTGACAATTTTTGCCCGAGGCATAATTATGGGGTTTTCCCACGCCCCAACGGGGCGACCTATGTGAAGCCCGGGGCAACGCCCCGGGACTCGAAGCCCGCCAGCGAATGGGAGTCCTGAAAGGGCGTCCCAACTGGCTGGTTGGAAGGATCGCCACCTGCTTTGTAACGCCCTTTCAGGGCTGGAATTTACTGGGGAACAATATCCCGGGGCGATGCCCCGGGCTTGCATGGTGCGCCCTTTCAGGGCTAAGCGCTTGCCCTTACACTTGAGGCGCGGTCTTGCCGATCTGGTTGCCTAACTTGCGGACAGCGCCCTTTCAGGGCTAAGCGCTTGCCCTTACAGTTGAGGCGCGGGCGCAGCTTCGAGGAGGGCGCTGCCGATGGTGTCGGCGAGCAGCTTGCCTTGGCGGGTGAGGCGGATTTGGGCACCGGTGCGGGTGGCGAGGTCTTCGGCGCAGAGCTGATCGAGGCAGGCGAGCAGACTGGCCTGCGGGGCTTCGGGGTAGTCGCGCTGCCAGGCGTCGAGGTCGATACCCTCGCCGGTGCGCAGGCCGAAGATCAGGCGGTCGACCGCGCGGGTGGCGGGGTCTAGGGGCATGGTGTCGATGCGGCGCGGCTGCCCGTCGCGCAGCCCCTGCGCCCAGCCGTCCAGATCGGGCAGGTTCGTCCAGCGCTGGTCGGCGAACTGCGAGGCGGCAGCCGGCCCGTAGCCCAGCCAGTCGGCCATCTGCCAGGTGCGCTGATTGTGGAGGCAAGCCTTGCCGGGGCGGCAGAAGTTGGAGATTTCATAGTGCGCGTAGCCCCGCTCGCCGAGGAAGTCCCAAGCAAACTCATAAAGATCGGCATCGCGCTCGTCGTCGCGCCGCACCTTGCCCTCGCTCAGACGCAGGTAGAGCGCGGTGTCCTCCTCGAAGGTCAGACAGTAGAGCGAAAGGCTGTCGGGCTCCAGCGCGAGGGCGGCTTCGAGGTCGGCGCGCAGGGTCTCGCGGGTCTGGCCGGGGATGGCGAAGATGAGGTCGAGGTTGCGCGTCTCGAAACATGTCGCTTCCGACATATCCCAGGCTTGGTATATTTGCTTGAGGTTGTGCTGCCGCCCCAACGCGTCGAGCAGGTGCGGATCGAAGCTCTGCACGCCCATCGAGAGGCGGTTGACCCCCAGCTCGCGCAGCACGTCCAGCTTGCGCCCCGTCACCGAGGCGGGCGCGGCCTCGACCGTCCACTCAACCGGCTGACCGCCCGCCCGCGCCAAGAGCGCATGCCCGAGCCGCTCCAGCCCGGCGGGCGGCAGCATCAGCGGCGTGCCACCGCCCCAGAAGGCGGTCTCCACCGGGCGATTGGGCGGCAGCAGTGCCAACTCGGCCTCCATCCCGTCGAGGTAAGCCGCCACTTTCTCCCGCGAAATGCCCTCCTGATAAAAGGCGCAAAAATCGCAGGTCGTGGCGCAAAACGGTATGTGAAAATAGACCCCGAGCGGACGCATGGCCGACACCCTACCGCGCCGCGCCCCGGTGCGCAATCCCGCAAGGCGGAGCCATTTTCCGAGAAGTGCTTGCGGCACCGAGTCAGGTGGCTCATGGTTACCCCGATGACAGCACACGCGCAACTGCTCGCCTGGATCACCTGCGACGGCATCCACATCGACCCCATGACCGGCAAACACACCCTGCTCGGCGTGTTTTCCTCCATCCGCGCGCGGCAGTTTCCCGTCGTTCACCCGCGCATGATCTGGTTCCTCTCGATCACCGACGTGCCCGAGGGGCGCCACCGCTTGACCGCCTCCATCGCCTCGCCCGATCAGGCGCTCAAGCAGCTCATCGACCGTGAATTCGAGTCGCAGACACCCGCGCAGCGGATCAACCTCATCAACGACATCCAAAACCTGCGCTTCGAGGCACCCGGCAACTACATCATCGACATCGAAATCAATGAGCGCAGCCTCATCACCACCTCGCTCAACGTCACGGAATAGAACGCGCTCTAAAAACCGCTGGGCGTGGAAAGGGCGTCGGGGCTGGGGGCGGCTTCTGCGCGGGCGGCCAATAGGACTTCGGCGAAGCCTGCGGCGTCGGCGGCCTCGGCGATTTTGGCGAAGGTCTGCATCGAGAAATCCTGCTCGGCCTTGATGAGCAGCACCTCGTCGCCGTCGATCAGGTCGCGGGCAAAGGCGGCTGGCAAATCCTTTATTTGGTATATGCCGCCCTCGTAAAGTAAGTTTGCGCCGTCGATGGTCAGCACCCGCGAGGCCGCCAGGTGGTCGAGGTGGACAGGCTCGGCGGTGGGCAGGCGCAGCGCCAGACCCGGGGTGAAGATGAGCGGGCTGCTCAGCAGGCCAAACAGCAGTGCGATGAAGGCCAGATCGAGGAAGGGGACAAGGTCGAGCCGCCGCTCGGGACGCTGAATCTGGTCGCGCAGACCCAGCGGACTGCTCAGACGGCTGATCGGTGATGGTTTGTCCTCAGGCATCGGTCGACTTGCGCTTGCGGAGTGGCGTGTGCACCGCCGCCTCGTGTTCGAGATCCTCCGGCAGGTCGCGCAGGAGGAATTGCATCATCTGGTGCCCCGTCCACTCCATCTCATAGACCAGCGCCCGCACCCGCCCGTATAAAAAGTGATGCGCCGCATAGGCCATCAGCGAGATCGCCACACCCACCGCCGTGGTGCTCAGCGCCATCGACAAGTAGCGCGCGTAGTCGCCAGCGTTGGAATAAGGCCCCTCGATCGCCAGCAGCTCCAGCGACTGCACGCCCGCGACCAGCGTCCCCAGCAACCCCACCAGCGGGGCGATCCGTGCGATGGCGGCCAGCGTGCCGACCCGCCGCTCCAGCGCTGGAATCTCCGCCAGCGCCGCCTCCTGAATGCCGCGCCGCATCTGCTGCTCGGGCTGATCGTGGTTGAGCAGCGCCGAGCGCACCACGCGTGGCAGCGGCCCTGGCGTTTCCTCACAGACGGTCAGTGCCTCCACCAGCCGCCGCTTGCGCAGCAGATTTTTTACGCCTTCGACAAAGGCTCGCGAGCGGATCTGCCCGCGATGCAAATACAGCGTGCGCTCAAAAAACGTGATAAAGCCGATCAGGCTGATCACCAGCAGCACCCACATCAGCGGGCCGCCGTGCCAAAGGGGAATAAAATCGAGATCCGGGAGCTTCACCAATCGAGAGCGGTTAAGGGCATCGACGCCGCACGCGCAGCCCTTATCGGTATCGCCAAGACCGCCCCCGCTGTCAAACCGATTCCTCTCCAACTGGCACGATGGGATCAGCTGCCAACATATTCCGCCGCCGCGATGAATTTTTGGCGACGATCTCCTGCGGACAAGTCGCCTGCGCCGGGCGGATTTTTTTTGAGAAATACAGGGGAGATTTGAGCTTTCGCTGCGGAAGGGGTGACCGTTTTACTTTTCCTTACGCTTTTGATAGCGCCATACACAGAGCAGGCTCAGTAGGCCAAGTAAGGCAGCAGTGTGTGCCGGCTCGGGGATCTGTGAAAGGTCTTCGGGATCGATATAGCGACCTTCGTAAAATGCACCCAAAATGCGCAGATTCGTTTTGCTATTGTTGAGCCAGGATCCCATAGCGAAGGCGAAGTAATCGTCGCCGTAACGTGCGCCCACATAGCCCACCGCTTCGAGAGGCGGGTCGAAGCGCTGGTCTTCAGTGAAAAG
>CAYQTM010000249.1:0-3720 GCA_964420355.1 uncultured Opitutales bacterium | reverse complement strand
ATTGCAGTAAATGACCGGGCAGAGGCAGCGCCGCGCGGACGCCGCCATCAGGCTCTCGCGAAAGTCGCTCTTTTGCGCGTGCCAGGGGCTGGCCGACAGGTTGACCAGCAGGTCGATCCCTTCCTCGACCAGCGGATCGAGCGGGTCGCTCGCGTAAAGGCGGGCGGTCGGCACCTCGGGACTCTTCCATAAGTCCTCGCAGATGGTGAGCCCGATGCGGCACCCGCGCCACTCATAGACGGTCGGGCGCTCGGCGGGCTCAAAGTAGCGCTCCTCGTCGAACACATCGTAATTGGGCAGCAGGCACTTGCGCCCGTGCGCACGCACCTCGCCATGCTCGCACCAGGCGGCGGCATTGAACAGCGGACGCCCCGTCTCGCTGGGATTGCGCTCCAGCGTGCCGATCAGCGCCGGCACTTCGCCCACCTCGGCGGCGATCTCGCGCGTATGGCGCAGGGTGTCCTCGACAAAGCGCTGCTTTAGCAGCAGATCGCGCGGCGGATACCCACAGACCGCCAGCTCGGGAAACACGCACAAGTCAGCGCCCGCATCACACAGCTTCCGGTAAGCCTCCAGAATCTTGCGCTGATTCCCCGCCAGATCGCCCACCGTCGTATTGATTTGCTCCAGACCAATCTTCATCCCGCCAAGATGCCCCAAGCCACCCCAGACCTCAAGCACCCGTTTCGATTCGCGATCCACTCAAGCCGCTTTAGCATCCGGCTCCAGTCCCATTGCTTCGCAGGTGCGGCGGTAGGCTTCTTTGAGCTTTTTATCTTTGGCCGCAGGCTCTTCGGCGCACAGCAGGTGGAGAGCGCCGTTGAGTTGTTTTACATCTTCCTCGGCCTCAACCTGACCGAGCAGATGGAGCCACTTCTGTTTAAGTGAATGATGGGTCGTCGCTTTTGAGGGAAAACCATAAGCCAGCGATGCCCCGTTCGCGATGGCGACCAAAAACGCGAAAAGCCCTGTCCACAGCTCCTTGCTCGCGATGCCGCTCCCGCTGCTCAAGAAAGGTAACCAGTCGCCAATCGTGGCAAACGCTGCGCTCGAAAAGATCAGCGAAATAAAGACCACGAAGTTCTGCCAAAAAGAATAGAAAGCTTCCCGCGACTCATGATAAGTCACGTTCATGCGGCAGATAAAACGCAATTCGTGATAGCTCTTTTCTTGGCTCATGCCGATTACTTCTTTGGTGTTTTGCGTTTGGGCTTTGGTTTGGGTTCTTCGGGGATGGGAAGGGGTGGAAGGTAGGACTCGATTCGTCGGGAGTTCTTGTGGCGGACGGGGTTGGTGGAGAGGCGTCGTGACGTTTTTAGGTTAGGAAAGAGCTCTTGGGGCGTGTAATTACTCGAAGTCAGCTTGTTGATGGCAATCACCGCTCTGGCTGCCGTTCCGGCGGGAATGGGGCGGTGCTTGTAAATATAGAAATCCAGACGCGCTACCGAGATGCCGGCGACGGCGGCCACTTTTGCTCGGTCTGACCCCATCGAAGCATAGATTGACTGTAGTTTCTTCGAGCTCATTTTTCAAGCCAATTCATGCAGTTAGGGTGACCAACCGCAAGGGCAAAACTGCCCGCGTTCATCCCGCAAGACGCCCCAAGCCACCTCAGACCTCAGGCACCGGTTGAAAAGCTTTGCGCTAATTATGGAACCTTTTCTGTGAGGTTTTTTCTAAAAAAGATGTCAAGCAAGTGGGCAAGGCTGCCGAATTTTATGTATGAGGATGCAGCTAGGGTCTTTACCTTGGATTGGTAGAATTTTCCCTCATGGCGCTTAATTTGCTGGCAATGTAAGACGATATTTGTAAAATCAGGAACAACTTTCAAAAAACAAGGTTTTTCTCCCAAAATGGGAGTTTTGGGTAATAGAACAAAGCAGAAACTGAAGGCGCGCGGTAGGGATAGGCCGCGCGCCTTTTGTTTTTCTGGGTTTGCATCGTGAGTTCAATTGCGAAGGCAGACTCAAGCGAAGGCAGACTCAAAACGGCCTTGCCCCGAGGTGGGTGTTGGCGCAAACTGCTTGGGTGTTGCGGAGCCTTGCCTTGGGCTCGCCGCCTGCCAATTTTTGTGCTGTCTCATGAAGGAAGTCGTTGTCACGGGTCTGGGTTTTATTACGAGCATCGGCAACGATGAAGCTGCGGTGCTGACTTCGTTGCGAGAGGGGCGCTCGGGGATTGCGCTGTATGACGAGCTGGTCGAGGACAGTAAATCGCCGGTGCAGCTGGCGGGCGTGGTGCGGGACTTTAAATTGCGCTCGCGCGATCAGGAGGACTGGGAGTTTCCGGCGCGCTATCGGGTGAACCGAGCTTTTTTGCGGCGGCTTTCGCGCCACGTGCTTTACGGGTATTGCGCGCTGACTCAGGCGGTGGAGCAGGCCGGGCTGGATGCGGCGGCGCTGTCGAATCCGCTGACTGGGCTTTACACGGCGAGCGCGGGCGCGGCGAGCATGATGCACCACCTGATCGACCGCATGAATGCGCTGGGGGTCGAGCGGGTGAACCCGAATGGCATCGTGGCGTCGGTGGTGGGGACGCTCAATTTCAACCTCGTTTCGCAGTTCAAGATCCAGGGGGCGTCGGCGGGGTTTGTCTCGGCCTGCGCCTCGTCGGGGCACGCGCTGGGTTTTGCCTTTGATGAGGTGGCCTCGGGGCGGCAGGAGCGCATGTTGGTGGTGGGCGGCGAGGATGGCGACCGCGAGACTATTCTGCCTTTTGCCGGGATGCGTGCGCTGAGCCTGAACCCCGACCCCGAGACCACGGCGCGCCCCTTTGATAAGGATCGCGACGGGTTTGTCGGCACGGGCGGCGCGGTGGCGCTGGTGCTGGAGACGCGCGAGGCGGCAGAGGCGCGTGGTGCGCGTCCGATGGCGCGTCTGGCGGGCTGGGGTCAGTCGAGCGACGGGTTCAATCCGGTGCTGCCCGAGCCCAACGGTGCCGGGCTGGCGCGCGCGATGCAGCAGGCGCTGGCCAGCGCGGGGGTTCAGCCGTCCGAGATCGACTACGTCAACGCCCACGCCCCGTCGACCCAGATGGGCGACCTCGCCGAGATGCGCGCCCTGAGAAAGGTCTTCGCGGGCGCGCGCCCGGCGATCCGCCGCACCAAGTCGCCCACCGGGCACGGACTGTCGCTGTCCAGCATCAGGGAGGCCGCCTTCTGGGTCCTCGCCCTGCCCCGGGGCTTCCTGCCCCGCCCGAACAAGCCGGTGCACCCCCGACCCGCGGCGCGGGGGCTGCACCTCCTGCGCGAGGCCAGCGACACCGCGCCGCGCAGCGCCCTGACCAACAGCAGCGGCTTCGGCGGCGCGAACGTTTCGCATGTCCTCGAAGCCATCGACTGATCGCCGCATGTCCACTGAGCACGAGGGCATTGCGGGCTTGCGTCGGGCGCTGATAACCGGGGCGAGCGCAGGGATTGGGGCGGCCTTGAGCGAGGCGCTGCTGGCGCGGGGCGTGGTGGTTTACGGGACTAGCCGCTCGCCTGAGCGCCTGCCCGAGCGGGCGGGATTTCATGCGGTGGGGCTGGATTTTGATGTGCCCGAGAGCGTCGAGGCGCTGGCCGGGCGGCTGGAGGCGGAGCTGGAAATCGACCTGCTGATCAATAACGCAGGCAGCGGCGAGATCGCGCCCTTCACTGCGATGTCGCCCGAGGCCATCGAGCGGCAGATGCGTCTGCTGGCGCTGGGGCCGGCTCGGCTGATGCGCGCTTGTCTGCCGGGG
>CAYQTM010000248.1:0-3733 GCA_964420355.1 uncultured Opitutales bacterium | reverse complement strand
CATGGGCTAACGCTTAATCAGTCGGAAGCCTGTTGGGCTTGGTGAGGACCAGGTTCAGGTGGCTACGAGAGCCACGTTTCAGATGACTCCCCCACCATCGCTCTAGTCGCCGCACGACAAGCTTGGGTTTATCGCGGTGATGGAAGTTGGCAAAACAGAGGTCGAGGCGCTCATTGAAAATGACCTCCGCTCGCTTTCGGAACCAGTCTTCCAGCAGCTGGCGGGTCATCTGACTCTCTTCCGGGTTTGAACTCAGCACGGTCAAAGTTCCTTGCTTGAGCAAAACCCGTGGTTCATTTTGAGCTTTGCGGACAAGTAGTTTATAACCACGTCCCAGGTAACGGAAGGTCTCCCCGGACACGTAATCCTTGGCTGGTTCAGCTTTAAACTGTGAGAAGTAGCGCTGCTGTTTTCGGATCCATCGCCAGCGACGCTTTAGAAACGCTTCGATGCGCTCCGCCTTTGCCTTATCGGGAGCCCTGAGTGTGACAGATCCGTCCGGATAGACGGTAGCCGCAATCGACTTTCGCGGTTCCCGAACCAGCCAATAGCAGACCTGCACGTCTTCGAACTCGAAACGATGCTGCATGTTCTCAACGGTCGCGGTTTTCAACGGCAAGTTTCCAGACGAGGCCGATCATTCGCTCGACGGTCTCGATAGGTAAATCGACACCACGCTCGCCTCGAACCTCATCAAAGAGATAATCCTCCAACTCCAGGCTCACCTGACGTCGGACCTCTACGTTTTTATACCAATCGACAATCTTGTGCCGCTCGACGACAGCCACCAACTCTTGAACGACATCGCAGAGCTCAGCTTCATCGAGAGCAGCATCCGGCAGCTCTGCCCGGATACCCCGCAGATACGGGTGGTAGCGCTTTGCCGCCTTTAAAGGTTCAGGGATGTCCCCGTCCTCGTAATCGTCCACCTGCTTTTGCATCTCGCGCACCTTCTGCAAGAGCGCTTTCGCATCTTCTTCTTTCGCCGAGCGCAGATCCGCGATCAGCTTGCTTATTTTCTCGCTGAAATGACGGTAGAATTCCGGGTCTTTGTGATAATTTTCCTTGATGGTGCGCGATGTCTGGGCGGCGATTGCCTCGGCCTTGGATTTATCATTCAAGCCTTGCTCGGAGCGATCGAGGTATGCGTTGAAGGCCGCTGATTCCGACACACAGACCGGGTCGGCCATCTCTCTGACATAATCCGCCGAGACGTATTTATCCAAAATCCGCCGGATCTGATCCTCGTATTGGGAAAAATCCACCGTCTCGGCATTCAAGGTCTTCTGAATTTTCTTCAACTCAACGAAGCGTTTCAAATCCCGCTGGTAGCGGTGCAACTTGTCCGCTCCGAACTTCGAGGGAAAATCATGCAGCATATTACAGGCAGCGAACTGACGTATGAACTGGTTCACCAGTTCGTAGAAGTGCTCTCTGCGCTCGGCACTCCCCTCCAGCACCTGAATATAGGCTTCCGTATCACGCTTATTTTTGACCGTCTTGAAGATTTCATGCAGGCTCTGATACACGTCTTCGAGCTCTGAAATTTTATCGTCCGTATCGAGGAGCGCTCGTTCCACATCCTCCGCGTCATAATTCGCAAAAAGCTGCATCGCATTCTTTAGGTTTTTCGCGTTCCGGGAGTAGTCGATCACGAATCCATTGACCTTGGCCTCCCTCCCCTCGTCCCCATCAAAAAGCCGGTTCACCCGGGCAATGGCCTGCAGTAAATTGTGATCCTTGAGCTGCTTGGCCAAATAGAGAAAGGTGTTTCTTGGGGCATCGAAGCCCGTAAGCAGCTTGTCGACAACGATCAGGATACGCACCCCCTCCGGGTTTTGTTTGAAATCACGGATCAGCTTCCGCTCCCGCTGGTCCAGGGAGCTGCCGTGCTTGTGTTTCTCCTTCTCCAGGAATTCAGCCACGACTTTCTTCCTTTCAGGCAGCTTGTCCTCATCGGCTTTATCATTGCTCTCCGAAATAATCACCTCGGTCTCGATCCCGCCCAGCAAGTCAAAGGCTTCCTTGAAACGAACGGCAGCATACTTCGACGGCGCAACGACCTGAGCCTTGAGCCCGGTGTCCCGATACTGCCTGTAGTGCTGCACGATATCCAGCGCGACGCTCTCGATGCGCTGCGAGGTCTCCTCCACGATTTGCGAGGAATCAAATTTCTTTTGCAGGTCCTTTTTCTGAGCTTCCGTCAGTTCTTCGGTGATTTGATCGTAGAAGCGATCCAGTAAATTATCGCTCACACTGAGTTCGGCATGCCTCGGCTGGTAGATGAGTGGCAGCACCACGCCATCCGCCTCGGCTTCGGAAATCGTGTAGGCATCAATGATACCGCCGAATTTCCTGGCACTCTTCTTCTCGCCGCTCATCAGTGGCGTGCCGGTGAAAGCGATCTGACAGGCACGGGGAAGCACGAGGTTGAGCTCGGCATTGGCCGCGCCCCCCTGGGTGCGGTGGGCCTCGTCGATCAGCACGAAGATATTGGGGTCGTCATCCACGAAGTCCCGCTGCTCCCGCGCCGCATCAAATTTATGGATCAAAGCGGTGATGACCCGTTGATCTTTTTCCCGCAACAGTTGCAGCAAGTCCTTCGCGCGACTGGTTTTGACGACATCTTTCTTGATGTTACAGGCCGCAAAGGTGTCGGAGATCTGTTTATCCAAATCGCGACGGTCGGTGACAACGAGCACGCGGGGCAACTTCACTTCGGCGTCGTCGATCAAACACTTGACCAGCATGACCATGGTCAGGCTTTTGCCCGAACCCTGGGTGTGCCAAATCAGCCCGCCCTGGCGACGCCCTTCTTCATCAAAGGTTTTGAGCTTCGCCATGGCTTTGCGAATGGCAAAATACTGCTGGTAGCGGGCCACCTTCTTCTCCCCCGCATCGTAGAGCACGAAGTTACGCACCAGGTCGAGTAAGCGCGTCGGCTCCAGTAAGGCATGGATGCCGCGATCCTGTTCGGTGACCACGCGTTCCGCTTGGGTGTAATCGCCACGAATCAAATCAGTTGCAATCGCCCGCACGGCTTCCGGCTCAACGGGGCGATTCACTGCTCCGGACACCACCTCGTCAAAGTCCATGCCTTCCACCGTACGCTCTTTCCAGTGCGTGTAGAACTTCGCCGGCGTCAGCATGGTGCCGTATTTCAGCTCGCGGACATTGGTTGCCAGGAGCAGCTGTGGAAAAAGGAAGAACTTGGGTGTCTCACCCTTCTTTTGATTCCGCAGCATCTGCTGCACGGCTTCCGCCACAGGCACCGACTCGCGCTTGCACTCGATGACGGCAAACGGAATACCATTCACGAAACACACGATATCGGGTCGTCGGTCGCTGCCCTCGTGCAATTCATACTCCGCACAGACATGATAGCGATTCTTCTCCGGCTCCTTCCAGTTGATGAAGCGCATCTGCGGCGAAACCCGCCGACCGTCGATCAGTTCCGGCACGGCTTTGCCCGAAAGCAACAAACTGTAGATCTGTTCGGAGGCCCGGATGATGCCATCACTCAGATCCGGCATCTGCTCCGTCTCGAAGAGCGCATCGCGAATGCTTTTATCCGAGATCTCCGGCGGATTAATGGCACGAAGCGCCTGAAAGGCGATCTCACCCAGAATGTATTGCCCTTTGGACTCACGCGCCTTCGCCGCATCAGCACGGGTCAAATAGGTATACCCGAGATTATGCAACTGCAGCAGCGCCGGAATCTGACTGGCGGATG
>CAYQTM010000247.1:0-3754 GCA_964420355.1 uncultured Opitutales bacterium | reverse complement strand
GCAGAACGGTCTCATGCTCAGAACTCAGAACTGATAGCTCGGAACTGCCCGCCTTTTTGCGTTCTGCATTTTACGTTTGAAAAGGGGTTGCGTTGGCGGGGAGAGTGCTTGAGACTGCTGGGCGTTGCGAGGCTGCTATTATGAATATTCACGAGTATCAGGCGAAGGATTTGTTGGCGGAGTTTGGGGTGCCCATTCCCGCTGGAAAGTCGGCCAGCAAGGTCGAGGAATTTGATGCGGCGATTTCGCTGCTGCCGCCCAACAGCAAGGTGGTGGTGAAGAGCCAGATCCACGCTGGCGGGCGCGGCAAGGGCACGTTCACCGATGGCTACAAGGGTGGCGTCAAGGTAGTCGACGGCGAGGAGGCCGCGCTCGAGGCCGGTAAGGCCATGCTCGGCAACACGCTGGTGACCAAGCAGACGGGGCCGGCGGGCAAGCAGGTCAACACGGTTTATTTTACCGAGGCCAGCGAGATTGCGCATGAGTATTATCTGGCGATCTTGCTCGACCGCGCGACTTCGCGGGTGGTCATCATCGCCTCGACCGAGGGCGGCGTCGACATCGAGGAGGTCGCCGAAAAGACCCCCGAGAAGATCACGCGCGTGCTGGTCGATCCGGCGCTGGGGATTCAGCCCTGGCATTGCCGTGCGGTGGCTTTCGGGCTGGGCTTCAGCGGCGACACTTTCAAGCAGATGACCAAGGTGGTCGCGAATCTTTACCGCCTCTTCTGGGAGAAGGATTGCGCGATGGTCGAGATCAATCCGCTGATCAAGACCCCGGCGGGCGACATTCTGGCGCTCGATGCCAAGATCGGCTTCGACGACAACGCGCTCTTCCGTCATCCCGAGATCATGGAGCTGCGCGACACCTCGGAGGAGGATCCCAAGGAGCTGGCGGCCTCGGCGGCGGGCTTGAGCTACATCGCGCTCGACGGCAACATTGCGTGCCTGGTCAACGGCGCGGGTCTGGCGATGGCGACGATGGACATCATCAAGCACTTTGGCGGAAATCCCGCCAACTTCCTCGATGTGGGCGGCGGTGCGAATGCCGATCAGGTGACCGAGGCTTTCAAGATCATCCTGAGCGACCCCAATGTGAAGGGCATTCTGGTCAACATTTTCGGCGGCATCATGAGCTGCAAGACCATCGCCGACGGCATCGTGGCGGCGGCGAAGAACGTGGACATCACCGTGCCGCTGGTCGTGCGTCTGGAGGGTAATCAGGTGGCCGAGGGCAAGCAGGTGCTGAAGGATTCCGGTCTGGCGCTGATTCCGGCCGATTCGCTTTCAGACGCTGCGCAAAAGATTGTCGCCGAGGTCGGAAAGGCGTAAGCTGATTTGATGCTGCTCAACGAAAAGCTGTGGATGGCGCTGGGGGCGATTGCCTATCTGGTGGCATTCGGCTTGGCGTTGGGCGCGCTCTGGAACGGTCGGCGTTATGCGAAGGGCACGATGGCTGGGCTGCTCGGTGGCGGCTGGGTGCTGCAATTCATCGGGCTGCACCTGCGCGGACTGGAGCGCCACGCCTGCCCGCTCGGCAACCCCTTTGAGGTGATTCAGTTCGTCGCCTGGTCGGCGGTGCTGATTTATTTGCTGGTGTTCTCGGTGTATCGGCTGAACCTGCTCGGGCTGTTTGTGGCCGGGCTGGTCGGCGGGCTGACCGCGGTGTCGCTGCTGGTGCCGGGCTGGGACAGTGGCTATGCCGGCCCGCTCTTTGGCGGCAATCCCTGGATCGAGCTGCACGCCAGCCTCGCCATCTTCAGTTACGGGATTTTTGGCGTGCTCGCGGGCACCTCGCTGATGTTTCTGCTCCAGCAATACGGGCTGGAAAAGCGCCAGTCCAAGCCGCTCTTTCACTTCTTGCCCTCGATCACCGAGCTGGACTCGATCAACCGCCGCCTGCTGCTCGGCGGGCTCCTCGTGCTCTCCACCGCCCTGCTGGTCGGCTCGATCCACTGGGTGCCCAGCCCAGAATCCATCACGATCAGCAAGCTCGGGGCGACCATCGGACTCTGGCTGGCCTACCTGCTGAACTACCTGCTCCGTCTGCGCGGCTCGCTCACCCCAAAGCGGTTTGCCATCTACAACCTCGCGCTCTTCATCGTCGCCCTCCTCGTGCTCTGGCCGGTCGAGCGCAGCCGCCCCGCCGAGCCCGAGCCCCCAACGCTCTCAGCCAACCCCGCTTCATGAGCTCGCGCCCCGCCAGCCCCGGTGCTCCCACGCTCCTCGTGGCGGGCATCACCCACCATACGGCTCCGCTGGAGATGCGCGAACGGCTGGCGCTCCCCAAGGACGAGGCCGCCACCGTGCTCACCCATCTGCGCGAGACCCCCAGCCTCCGCGAGGCCGCCTTCCTTAGCACCTGCAACCGCATGGAGCTTTACGCCGTGCCCGACCCCGCCGCCGAGGTGCAGCCCAACCTGCCCGAGTTGCTCGCCGGCCTGCTCAAGGCACCGCCCAGCATGATCGCCGAGCTGGGCTTTGTGGCCCGCGATGCCGACGCCGTGCAGCACCTCTTCGAGGTCGCCAGCGGCCTCGACAGCCAGATGATCGGCGAGACCGAGATCCTCGGGCAGGTGAAAGACGCCTATCAGCGCGCCCGCGAGGCTCGGGTGGTCGGCTCGCTCCTCAACCGCGTTTTTCAGAAGAGTTTTCAGGCCGCCAAGTGGGCGCGCAGCTCGACCGGAATCGGCCAGGGGCAGGTCAGCATTGGCAGCGTGGTGGTCGAACTGGCCAGCCGCATCTTCGGTGACCTCCGCGCCAGCCGCGTTCTCATCATCGGCACCGGCGAAGTGGCCGAGCGCACCCTTCAGGCGCTCCAAAGCCGCGGCCTCCACTACCTCACTGTCGCCAGCCGCACCCTCGAGCGCGCCGCCCGCCTCGCCGAGCCGCTCAAGGGTGCCGCCCTCGCGCTTGATCAGGTCGCCGAATACTTGCCGCGCTTCGACATCATCATCGCCTCCACCGAGTCCGCCGAACCCCTCCTCACTGCGCCCCAAATCAAGGCCGCCCTGCGCGAGCGCCGCAACCCGCTCTTCCTCATCGCCCTTGCCATGCCGCGCAACATCGACAGCGCCGCCGCCGACCTCGACGAGATCTTTCTCTACAACCTCAACGACCTCGCCGCCATTGTGAACGAAAATCAGGCCGCCCGCCTCGCCGAAGTCGAAACCGTCCGCACCCACCTTGAAGCCCGTGCCGCCCACACTTGGAAAAGCTGTCAGACGCGCTTTCACTGAAAAAATGCGCCACACGCTTGCATTGCGCCTCGACCCGCGCACCGTCAACTCTACGCATCATCAAATAACCGATAACCACTATGGCACTAGCAACCGGCACCCAAGCACCCGACTTCCAGATCAAATACAAGGACGAAGAAGGGCTGAAAGACATCACACTCAGCGATAACTTTGGGAAAAAGCAGACCGTGCTGCTCTTCTTTCCCTTCGCATTCACCAGCGTCTGCATGCAGGAGATGTGCACCATCCGCGATAGCCTGAGCAGCTACAGCCAGCTCGACGCCGAGGTTTACGGCATCAGTGTCGACAGCCCCTTCACCCTCGAGCAGATGGCCAAGAGCGAGGGCATCAACTTCCCGCTGCTCTCGGACTTCAACAAAGAGGTGGCGACCGCCTACGACGTGATCTACCCCGAGCTGCTCGGCTTCAAAGGCGTCGCCAAGCGCTCGGCCTTTGTCATCGATAAGGACGGCAAGATCGCCTTCGCCTGGTCGAGCGACGACCCGCACGACCTCC
>CAYQTM010000246.1:0-3761 GCA_964420355.1 uncultured Opitutales bacterium | reverse complement strand
AGCCATTGCGCCGACTTGCAAGCTCAATCAATGAGGCTCCAAACCGGACGCTTACCGCGACTCCGTAAAGGCTCAGCCCTGAGGGCTTACCCTCGCGGCTTTTAGGAAAGCCCTTCTTGGCGACAAGCTGCTATGGCTCGCTCGCCGAAGAACTTCCACAGAGGCGACGCTTCCGTATATCCCACAAGCCGTAATGATGGAGTTGGGCTGTTTTACAATCCGTTTGCATCGGTAGTATTTATGAGCCCCAAAGCGCATTATGTCGCCGAGTGGTTCGACAAACAGGGTTGAGGGACTTAGGATTTCCACGCACTTCGATTAACCTCGCCGAAAGCATTCTCTGAGCGTTTATAGATCATGAAAACCACCAAAGCAAATACCGGCATGAGCTTCTTTGAGAAGAACCTGAGCATATGGGTGATCCTCTGCATGGTCGCTGGGGTGCTCATCGGGAAATTCGCTCCAGCCATTCCCGATTTTCTTTCGCAGTTCGAGTATGCCAATGTTTCGATCCCCATCGCCATCCTGATCTGGCTGATGATCTACCCGATGATGATGAAAGTGGACTTCACCAGCCTGAAGAACGTGCGCCGGGAGCCGAAGGGTCTTTATGTCACCTGGGTGGTCAACTGGCTGATCAAGCCTTTTACCATGTTTGGGATATGCTCGCTCTTTTTCTATGTTATCTTCGGAACCTTGATTGACCCCGCATTGGCCAAGGAATACGTGGCTGGAGCTGTCATTCTCGGTGCGGCACCCTGCACCGCGATGGTCTTCGTTTGGAGCCATCTGACGCGGGGTAATCCTGCCTACACGGTGGTTCAGGTGGCGACCAACGATCTGATTATCCTCGTTGCCTTCGTTCCCATCGTGGTTCTTTTGCTCGGAATTACCGGGGTGACCATCCCATGGGATACGTTGTTTTTGTCGGTGGTGCTCTTCGTGGTAATCCCTCTGGCCGGAGGAATCGGGACACGGCACTATATTATCAAGAGATTTGGTGAGGACTATTTTAAGCAGCGCTTCTTACCGAAATTTGACAACATTACCATCGTCGGTCTGCTCCTCACCCTTGTGCTCATCTTCTCTTTCCAAGGCGGTATCATTCTTGAGAATCCGCTCCACATCGTTCTGATCGCAATTCCGCTAATCCTTCAGACGTTTTTAATCTTTTTCATCGCCTACTTTGTTAGTCGCAAGCTCTGCCTTTGTCACGACGTAGCTGCGCCCGCAGGGATGATTGGAGCTTCCAACTTCTTTGAATTGGCCGTTGCCGTCGCCATCACCATTTTCGGTGCCTCTTCGCCGGTGGTCCTGGTAACCATCGTTGGCGTGCTCGTCGAGGTGCCGGTCATGCTGGCGTTGGTGAAAATTGCCAACAACACGAAGCACTGGTTCCCGAATCGACAAGCCGATACGACAGTCTGACAATGGTATTAGCCTATGGGTGGCCTGAGTTAAGCCGTTCATACACTTCAGCCATGCGCTGATTTACCTTGAGTCGAATTTCAGCGCTGCGGCACCGGGGCACTCTTCATGCTCTGCCAGCGCGACGCGGAGAAGGCCTAGAGAATTGAATTGCCATCCGGCACCCGCTCGCCGATGGATGGGTGGGTGTCGGATTCCGCCAGCAGCGTCTCTCTGCCCTTGCCTTCCCCCAGCGGAGGCGAGCGCAAGGTGGCGCGCCGCAACTTCATTGCGCACAGTATCGAAGGCGGGCTTTTTGGCGGGGCGCTGGCCTTTGTGGCGCCGGATACCCTGCTGCCGCCGGTGCTGGACGGTCTGGGCGCGCCCAACTGGCTGATCGCGATCAGTCCGCAGCTGATGCTGCTGGGCTTCATCGTGACGCCGCTCTTTTTCGCCCACCGAGCCGAGGGACGCGAGCGGCAGCGTCCGCTGGTGCTCTTCTGGGGCTTTTTTCAGCGGCTGCCCTTCCTGCTGGCGGCGCTGGTGCTCTTTGGCGCGGCGCTCTTCCCAGATTGGGCAGTGATTGCCTCGCTGGCGCTGGCACCCTTCACTTCAGGGCTTTTCGGCGGCATCGCGGTGAGCGGCTGGAGCGCTCTGGTGGCCAAGACGGTGCGCCCGCAACGCCGCGCCTCGGTCGCAGCCGTGCGCAATACCGTGGCCGGGCTGATCGGCATCGCGGCGGGTCTGATCACCGAGCGCCTGCTCGATGTGGTGCCCGGCGTGAGCGGCTATGCCTGGCTGCATCTCATTGCCTATGCGGTATTTATGCTCAGTTACCTCGCCTTCCTGCGCATTCAGGAGACCGCCACACCGCAGCAAGGCGCCCCCAAGACCTCCGTCCTCTCCAGTCTCAAGGGGCTGTCGGGCATCCTGCGCACCGACCGCCGGTTTTGCTACTTTCTGGCCTCGCTGTCTTTCTCGCACGGCATCCTCATCATTCTTCCGTTCCTTTCCATCCACGCGCTCAACGTGCTCGACGCGCCGACCCGCTTCGTCGGGGTGCTGCTGGCGGCCAAGAGCGCGGGCATCTTCTTCGGCAATATTCTCGGCGGGATCATGGGCGATCGCTGGGGCGGTAAGAGCGTGTTTCTCACGGCCTATGCCTGTTTTTTGCTCGTCGCCCTACTCTCGCTCATCGTGACCACGCAGGCGGGCTTCCTCTTCATCTTTTTCCTTTTCGGAATGGGCTTCCCCCTGCGCATCGTCGGTCAGCAGACGCTCACGCTGGAGCTGGCACCGCCCGGACGCCTGCCCAGCTATTTTGCGCTCGCCTTGAGCGGCACGGCGCCTTTCATGTTAATTGCCGCCGGGATTACCATCGCGGGTAAAGAATGGGCGGATCGGGTGGATGCCTTTTGGCCGCTTGCAGTGCCCTCGGCCATCGCCCTCGTTATCGCCCTTTTCTTCATGTCGCACGTCAAAGAGCCGCGCGGCGAGCAACCGACCTGAATTATGCTTGAAACTTCGCCATCCCCCTCGCAAATCGTTACGGTTGCCCTCGCCGATCGGGCTTACGATATCGAGATTGGGCGCGAGCTGGCGGCGGCACTGCGGGGTTGCGTCGACGCGCTGCGCGCCGAGGGGCGTCCGGCGGCGGTGCTGGTGGATGCCGGGCTGGCGGCGGCGCAGGCGGATTTTTTGAATGCGGCTTTCGGCGATTTGCCGCGCCTGAGCGTGCCGTCGGGCGAAACCAGCAAGTCGATGGCGCAGCTCGGGCGCGCCTATGACTTTCTTGCCGAGGCGCAGCTCGACCGCTCGGGCGCGCTCTTCACGATCGGCGGCGGGGTGTGTGGCGACCTCGGCGGCTTTGCGGCGGCTTCCTATCTGCGTGGGATCGACTTTTATCAAGTGCCGACCACCCTGCTGGCGATGGTCGACAGCTCGGTCGGCGGCAAGACCGGCATCAACATCGCCGCCGGGAAAAATCTGGTCGGCGCCTTCCACCAGCCCAAGCGCGTCTTCATCGACGTGGCGCTGCTGGAAAGCCTGCCGCCGCGCGAATTCAGCGCAGGAATGGCCGAGGTCATCAAATACGGGCTGCTCGGCCACCGCGACCTCTACGAGCACCTGCAAAGCCTGCCGCGCCTCGACGCCCGCCACCCGGCGCTGCCCGAGGTCATCGCGCGCTGCTGCCAGGCTAAGGCGGCCATCGTTAGCGCCGACGAGCGCGAGACCTCCGCCTCGGGCGGGCGCGCCCTGCTCAACCTCGGCCACACCTTTGCCCACGCCATCGGACACGTGGCGGGCTACGGCGACTACCTGCACGCCGAGGCCGTCGCCACTGGCCTCCTGCC